>JAIENF010000214.1 GCA_019751575.1 Burkholderiales bacterium | reverse complement strand
CAGGCATTGCGCGCGCGCTGCCAGTGGACGGTCGCGCCCGGCTTCAGCAACGATTACGCCTACCTGCCGATCGGAAGGCCGCGCGGCGGCCTGCCGATCCGCTTCACGATGCGCAATACTCCCTGACACGAGCGTTCTCGCCGGGTTCATCGAGCCCGACTCCGTGTTCAGGCGATACTCCCACCGATGCAATTCACTCGGAGCACTGGAAGCATGGATATCCGGATCACCTATTGCGGGGCTTGAGGATACGAAGCCCGGGCCGCCAGTCTGGCGGCCGAACTGGAGCGCGACTTCGCCGCAACGGTGGCGCTGGTCAAGTCGAGCGGCGGCGTGTTCGAAGTCGAGGCGGACGGCAGGCTGGTGTACTCGAAGCGGAGTACCGGACGGTTTCCGCAGCCGGGCGAGGTCGCCCGTGCAATACGCCAATGAATCGCGCGGGATGGCGTGACACGCGTACCCTCGACCGCCCGGGCAGTCAGCGCCGCAGGCTGCTCACGGCAATGGCCGCCTCCACGATGGTTCCGATGGCTGCCTGCACCACGAAGCCCGCCGGCCCGTGGGAATCCTTGAAGCTGGGCACCTCGGCCGACCTGCGTGCGGTCTGGTTCGCCGACGCACTCAATGGCTGGGTGGGCGGCGGCAGCTTCAACGTGGTGGGCGGCCTCGTCGGCCGCACCCGGGATGGCGGCAAGACCTGGCGCTTCGCCAGCAACGTCGTCGGGGAACGTGGCACGCGGGGCGGCCTGCTGGTCAGCGGCCTGCGCTTCTTCGGCCCGGACCGCGGCGTCGCGACCACCGGCGGTGCGGGCGTCTACGTGACGACCGATGGCGGCGAGAACTGGGCACGGGCCCGGATCGCCGGCGGCACCGACTTCATGAGCGACCTGATGTTCCTCGGCGACTCGCCGGGCTGGGCGGCTGGAGACAACGGTATCTGGCGCACGATCGACCAAGGCAGCGAATGGTCGAAGATCGCGCCCGTCGGAGACCAGCCCCGCGTCGGCGGCCGCACGGTGCACTTCGTGAATGAATCGGTGGGCTGGCTGGCCGGGCGGAACGGCATGCTGCGTCGATCGAGCGACGGCGGCACCACCTGGGAGCAGGTCACGCTGCGCTTGCCTGCAGGTGACCGGCCCACGTTCCAGGACGTGCATTTCGTCGACGAGCGCCATGGCTGGGTCGTGGGCGACGAGGGGACGATCTTCGCGACGCAGGACGGCGGTGGCTCATGGCACCTGCTCGACACCGGCGTGAAGGATGCCCGGTCTGCAGCGAAGCTCGAAACCATGCACCGCGCCGGTGGCAAGAAGGATGTCATCGATACCGGCGACCGCACGCCGGGGCTCACGCTGTCGGCCGTGCACTTCACCAGCGCCTCGACCGGATGGCTGGCCGGCTACTATCCGAACCATGGACGCTCGCTGATCCTGCACACACGGGACGGTGGCGCGAACTGGCGGGTCGAGTTCGAGGTCGCGGGCGAGGACATCCACGCACTGCACGTCCAGGGCAGCAACGCCATCTGGGCGGTGGGCAGCCGCACGCGCGAAGGCGCGCAGTCGATCTACCGCCGCTCGCTGGCCGCCGCGGCGAACTGAAGCGAGCGCACCACCTGGTCGAGTTCGCCCAGGTGCGCTTCGTGCCCCAGGATGCCGAAGTAGACGGCCAGCAGATGGCCGTCGTTGTCGATGACCACGATGCGCTTGCGCGAGCCCTGCGTGCTGCGCGTGACGGTCAGGTAGTCGATCGCCGGCCGGCCGCCGAAGGTACGCGCCTCGCGCGACTGAATCGACCGGCGCTGGTCATGGCCCGCGATCGGCAGCGCGGCCTCCCCCATCGCCTCGAGGGGCATGCGCGGCAGGGCCGCGATCGCCTGCTGCCAGTCCGCGAAGCGCTGCGCAGCCTCCGGCGCAGGGATGTCCGGCGCGCCGTGCGCCATCAGCGGCAGCATGGTGTTCAGCAAGGGCCTGCGCTGCGGCTCGTCCACGAAACGGCTGGCGATACCATGCAGCCGGCTGATGCGCGCCTGCGCCCCGGCCGCGTTCCCGCCCTGCCACAGCGCCATGATGCGTGCGGCCTCGCGCTGGCTCGCCTCGGGGGACACCGGCCCGAGGTCATGCAGGACGATCGACGCCTCGCCCTTGCGCACCTCCCACTTCTCGCCCAGCTGCACCACCGACCAGCCGGCGGGTACCTTCATCGTGCCCTTGTGCGCGCCGATCTCGAACGGCTGGCTGGCACCGCCGCACGCGGCCAGCAGCATCACCAGCCAGGCTGCCGCCAGCCAGCGCGCGGCGGGCACGGGCGCCGGCATCTCCTGCGTCCTCAGCCCGCCTTCGGAATCACCGGCAGCAACAGGAACGACTCCCGATCGCCGCCCGAGTAGATCGTGTTCGTCCCCGTGTTGTAGTCCGCGTGGTAGTGCATGTACGACTGGCTGCCCACCCCGTCGCGCGGTTGCACGTCGAGGCGCAGACGATGGCCCTTGGCGAACACCATCGACGTCGGCCAGATCTCGACCTGCACCTGGACGATCTCGCCCGGCTTCAGGAACAGCCGGCGCTTGTGCCGGTGGTACGGCCGGTAGGGCAGCGACCGTTCCGTATCGAGCTCGCGGTGCGACACGCGCAGCCAGCCCTTGGCCACCGGCACCGGCGTACCCTGCTGCCCGGTCTCCATCAGCTCGTTGCCGTCGGCATCGAAATGACGCACGGTCAGGAACAGGTCCATGTCCTCGCTGCTGCTCGACACCCAGAGCGTTGCGGCCAGTGGCCCGGTGACTTCCATGTCCTCCGGCATCGGCGGCGTGACCAGGGCCACGCCCATGCCCGGCTTGATGCCGCCGCCCATCACCTGCGCGGAGGCAGCCGAGGTGGAGCCCATCGAGCCGAGCCCGGTAGCCGCGTAGGTGTACTCGCTGGTCTTCGCGGGGTTGCCTTCGACCAGCGTGCCGCTGAGCGGCACGTCGTCGACCGACGGCTGCGAAAGATCGAAGTGGAGTTTCGTCCACTTCGTGCGGGCCAGCGGCCATTCGTTCTCCAGGCGCCAGTCGTACCGGTCTGCGCCCTTGCGGATCGCCAGCTTGACCGGCGGCTCGTCCATCACGCCGTTCTGCACGCCCTTGAGCCAGTAGTCGAAGAAGCGCAACTGGTCGTTCCGTCCATCCTCCGAATAGTACGGATGCACATGGGTGCCGCCCTGCATGCGCAGCTTGCGGTGCGGTGACGTCGAGCACATGTAGGCCTCGGTGTTGCCGCGAAGGTGCAGGCCCATCCCGGTCCAGTTGCCCACGGAGAGGAACGGCACCTTGATGTCTTCCCAGCGGGCCTGTGCGCCGTGGAACGCGCCGCTGTCGAGGTTGTTGGTCAGCCAGAAATGCAGCGTGTTCTTCTGCCAGGTATCGGGATGGATATGCGACGCACGGCCCAGCGTGTGGTGCAGCAGGTGTGCGGTGAACCAGTTGGTCATGAACAGCGACAGGATGCCGCCGTGGTAGAGCGCATCCCGGTAGATGTCGGCGAAGCCTTCCCAGGGCACGATCGCCTTCAGGGACGGCGGCTGCTGGTTCGCGGCGAACCACTGGTTGATGGCGTAGTACGAGATGCCGGACAGGCCGACATTGCCGTTGCACCAGGGCTGCGCAGCCGCCCATTCGATGGCGTCATGGAAGTCGACCGACTCGGCACGCGACCACGGGTCGTACTGGCCAGGCGACTTGCCGGTACCGCGCGCGTCCACGCGCACCGATGCATAGCCGCGCGGCACCCACCACTCCGGATTGACCGTCTCCCAGTTCATCCACTGGTTGGGCTTCTCCTCGAGGTTGGCCGGCGGCGTCCACGGCTTGTCCTTCTGGTAGGGCCCGAAGTTGAGCAGTGCGGGAACCTTGCCGCCGTCCTTCGGACGGAACACGTCGGCCTTGAGCCGGGCGCCATCGCGCATCGGGACATCGACATCCCTTTCCAGCAGGAAGTGTTCGGTAACGACAGTATCAGGGGCCTGGCTCATGGAAGGCTTCACGTCACGGGATCGAGGGAGCCGAAGTATCGGGCGGGCCTCGGCGCGTCGTCAACCGTCCCCCGCCCGGCGCTGCCGACATCTGCCGCAGGCCCCCGGTAAGATCGGCGACGACCTCGACGACGACAGCAGGACATCCAGATGCATGATGCGGCGCCCTCGTGTACCTGAGTCCCCGGAAAACCCTCGGCGACGTCATCGTGCTCGGCGTCGTATGCACGGGGGTCGCCGCGATGGGCCTGTTGATGCTCCTTTTCCCCAGTGCGCCGATCCCGGAGTCGCCCGATGCCTATCGCCCGGTGCACGGCGTGCTGAAAGACTTCAAGGACGTCGGCGGATACCGCGGCGCCCGGGTGGAGGTCGAACTCGCGGGCGACCCGAACCGCTATGCATCGGTTTCTCCGGCGGCGCGCGAGTCCGCCTGGGGCTGGCAGGCGGGCAGGACGACGATCGAATTCTTCATCCTCGTGGAAGACCTTGATGCGGACGGCAGACGCGGCCCGCTCGAAGCCCGTGGCCTGACGGTCGACGGCCGCGAACTGCGGTCGCTGCGCCAGGACATCGATTACCGCAACGGCGCTGCGACGGGATGGCCGGCAGCGATTGCACTCGGCATGGGCATCATCGGGCTGATGCTGGCCATCAGGGAATGGCGACAGTTGCCCCCTCGCGGCCCGACACAGACGCCTGCAATCAAGAGGACGCGCCGGCCCCGCAGGAAAAGAGGACGAAGATGACGCGCAACCGGAGTTTCTCCATCCGGCACGACGCGATTGCCCCGACCCCACTCAGGAGCCGACACCGATGACCACCGTCCGACAACCCCAGGATCCGGAAGGCGATCTCCGCGTGAAGGCGGTGTTCGACGACATCCGAGCCACGCGCAACACCGACTTCGTCAACAACCTCTGGCGCACGCTGGCGTTCGATCCGCCCCTGCTGGAGAGGACCTGGCACGAGGTCAAGGCGCTGATGGCCACGCCCACGCAGCTGGACCCGCTGGTGAAGGAGATGATCTACGTGGCGGTATCCATCGCCAACGGCTGCGGCTACTGCGTGCATTCCCATACCGCCGCGGCGCGGGCGAAGGGCATGACCGACGCACAGCATGCCGAGTTGCTGGCCATCGTGTCGCTCGCGGGCAAGACCAACCACCTCGCCACGGGACTGCAGGTGCCGCTCGACCCCGCCTTCGATGCCGATGCCGGCAGGCCGCCGGCAGGGCCGCCCTGACCCCTTCGTCCGAAGGGCGCGCGCGGTGGTGCCTGCCCGTCCGCTATTCGCCCTTCACGCCGGCCAGCTTCACGACCCGGCCCCACTTGGCGATCTCGTCCGCGATCTGCGCCGCGAATGCCGCCGGTGAAGTGCCTTCCGCTTCGATTCCCATCGCGGTCAGCCGCTCCGCGACATCCGGCCGCTTCACCATCGCCGCCAGCTCGCGATGCAGGAGGGCGATGATCGGCGCCGGCGTGCGCGCAGGCGCCAGCACGCCATACCATGACGAGACCTCGTAGCCGGGGACGCTCTCGGCGATCGTCGGCATCTCCGGCATCGCGACCAGCCGCTTCGCGCCGGTGGACGCCAGCCCGCGAAGCTTGCCCGACTTGATGAACGGCACCGCCCCGGAAAAGCCGGTGATCAGCATCTGTACCTGGCCGCCCATCAGGTCGGCCATCGCCGGCGCTGCGCCCTTGTACGGCACATGCACGAGATCGATGCCGGCCATGTGCTTGAGCAGCTCGGACGACAGGTGCGCGGTCGAGCCGCTCCCCGACGACGCGAAGTTCACGCTGCCCGGCTTCCCCCGCGCCAGGCCGACCAGTTCCTTCACGGTCTTCGCCGGCACCGACGGATTGACCAGCAGCACCAGCTGGCTGGCACCGATCCGGCTGATCGGTATGAAGCTCTTCAGCGGGTCGTAGGGCAACGAGGCGCGCAGGTGCGGCGAGATCGCCAGTTCGCCGTTGGAGCCCAGGCCCAGCGCGTACCCGTCCGGGGTCGACTGCGCGAGCAGGCCCATCGCCAACGTGCCACCGGCGCCCGGGCGATTGTCGATGATGAACGGCTGGCCCAGCGCCTCGGACAACTGCTGTCCCGCCAGCCGCGCCGCCAGGTCGGTGGGCCCCCCGGGCGGATAGCCGACCAGCAGGCGCACCGGCCGGGACGGATAGGCCTGGGCCCATGCGGGCGGCACCAACGCAGGCAAGGCCGAAAGGAGCAGGGCCAGCGGCAGCAGCACGACTCGCATCATGGCCTCCAGGGCGTCCCGGCTACTCGGGGTGCAGCTCGAATTCGCCCATGATCTCGAGCACCGCGCCGCGCGGAAGTTCGGCGATGCCCACCGCGGCGCGCGCATGGCGTCCGAACTCGGGGCCCCACAGCGCATGGAACAGGTCGGACGCACCGTCGATCACCGCGAACTGGCGGTCGTAGCCGGGTGCACTGTTGACCATGCCGTACAGCCGGATGACCCGGCGCACCTTGTCGAGGTCGCCGACCTCGGCCTTGATCGAAGACATCATCGCCAGCGCGACCGACTTCGCGCACAGTTGCGCTTCCGCCTCGGTGACGTCGGCACCGACCTTGCCGTACTGCTTGATGCCGAGCGCCATTTCCTGGCGGCCGGTGCCGTGGCCCGAAAGGAACAGCAGGTTGCCGACGCGCACGGCCGCCGTTCGATTCGGGCTCGGATAGGGATGCACGGGCGGCAGCGACAGGCCCATGCCCGCCAGCTTCGTTTCGATGGCACCCATCGACATTCCTTTCGTCGGCCCCAGGATCGGGCCTCTTTTATCGCCGATCCGCCGGCGTTCGGCAAGGCCCTTGCGAAGCGGACACGCCTCGGTCACTCTCGGGGTGTTCGATGCCCCGCATGAGCCGATGACCCGCCCACAGATCGCCGCCGCCACCAGCCTCGCCTTCTCGCTCTACTGGGCGGTCATGGCCTATGCCCAGTGGCCGGCCGAAGACACGCCGGATGCACCGTTGCCGATGATGCGGCTGATCCTGTGCGTGATGTTCGCCGGCCTGGCGGGGGCCATCTGGCTCGGCCGCAAGGCCGTGCGCTGAACCCACGGCCCTCGATGACGGCGAATTCGACGTCCCGCACGAGGCCGCTGCCGCATGATGCGTTCCTCGCGGTGGTGCGCGACACCCCCCTGGTGGCGATCGACCTGGTCATACCCGATGCAGACGGCCGGCTGCTGATGGGCCGGCGCATCCACGAACCCGCACGCGGCTTCTGGTTCGTGCCCGGCGGGCGCATCCTGAAGGACGAGCCACTCGACGATGCGTTCTCGCGCCTGACCGCGGTCGAACTCGGCATCCCCCTGGCCCGCGCCGATGCAACCCTGCTCGGCGTGTACACCCACCTGTACGAAAGCAACTTCGCCGGCGTGCCAGGCGTGTCGACCCATTACGTGGTCATCGCATGCAGCATCGACCACTGCGTGGCGCTGGATGCACTGCCACGGGCGCAGCATTCGGCCTACCGCTGGTGGGGCCGCGACGAAGCGATCGCCTCCGGAGCGGTACACCCGAACAACTTTCCCTACTTCTGCCCCGGGAATTGACCTGACGCCCGGGCAGACGAACGGGGCGCGGGAGGCCCACCCGCGCCCCGGATCAGTGCCGGGGCAGGCCTCTACTGCTTCGCGCCGGCCATCTTCACAACGTCGCGGATCCGCTTCAGTTCCTCGGCGCGCCACTTGTCGAGCACCTGGCGGTCGCCCGCCACCAGGTCGACGCCCAACGCCTTCAGGCGTTCGCCGAACGCCGGCTCCCTCATCACGCGCACCATCTCGCTGCTCGCCTGCTTGAGGACCGCAGCAGGCGTGCCGGTGGGCGCAACCACGCTGTACCAGCCGTACATCGCGTAGCCGGGCACCACCTCGGAGATCGACGGCGTATCCGGCAACAGCGGCGCTCGCGCGGGCGTGGTCACGCCGAGCGCCCGAAGCCGCCCGGACTGCACATGAGGCATGGCCGCCGGCACCACCGCATAGGTGATCTGCACTTCGTTGGCCATCGCATCGGTGATCGCCTGCGGGACGCCCTTGTAGGGCACGTGCAACATGTTGGTGTTGGTCAGCTGGGTGAGCAGCACGCCGGACAGATGTTCGGACGCGCCGGTGCCTGCGGACCCGTAGCGCAGCGTACCGGGTGCCTTGCGCGCGATCTCGATCAGTTCCTTCAGCGTCTTGGCAGGCACCTGGTTGTTGGCGAGCAGCACGAACGGCACGGTACCGATGAACGCGATCGACTGGAAATCCCGCGCAAGGTCGAACTTCAGCCCCGAGAGCACCTGCGATGCGACGAACAGCTGCGAGGTGAGCATCATCATCGTGTAGCCGTCAGGCGCCGCAGCCATCGCGAGGTCGGCGCTGATCGCACCCGCTGCCCCGGGGCGCGGATCGACGATCATCCGCTGGCCCCAGGTTTCGCCCAGCCGGTCGGCCATGGCGCGCCCGATGATGTCGGGCCCGGAACCGGCTGCACTGCCGACGATCAGGCGGATCGGCTTTACCGGAAACTGGGGCTGCGCCTGGACGGGGGCGATCCATGCGCCGACGGCGATCGCCACGGAAAGCACGACGGGGCTCGCGCACGCGACGGCATGGGAAACAGCGTGTTTTGCAGACGACATTCTTCTTCCTCCGGATCTTCGATTTTCTTGTGCTGCGAATCATGCTTACCGGCCCCGGGTTTGTCCAGCATCCGGCCGCACTACACATCGAGCATACTTGGGGGATGACCACCTCACCCGCCACCACCGCCCCGCGCCATCCCGTCCTCACCTGGGACGGGCCCGACGGGCCGCAGTCCGTCCGCTGGCGCTCCGAGAACGGCACCGCACCGCCAAGGCGGGTCGTGGCGGTGGACGACACGACGCCCGCCGATACCGCGTACCGGCTCGCCAGCGAGGGCACGGCCCTGGTCTGGCAGGGCGACTTCCAGAACGCGCGCCATCTGCTCATCGCACTCGCGCGCCGCGTCGATCGCACGCCAGTGAAGGCGAAGGCACGCGCCCGCGCAAAGGCGCGCAGCCGCGCGAAGGCAGGCACCGAGGGCGCGGCTGCGCAGGCGATCGCACCGACCCCGGCGGAAGCCTTCCACCGGCACCGGATGGCGCAGGCGCAGCGCGCCCATACGCTGGGGATGCTGATGATCCCGTTCGATCCCGGCCATGTGATTCCCCTGCGCCGCGCACCCGACGTCGCAGCCGCCTGCGAAGCGGCCTACGGCCCGGCGGAAGAACCCTACGTTGCCTCGCTGCGCGAGCTGCTCGGCCTGATCGGCGCGCACGAATGGCGACGCAACGGGGTGGAGATCCCGGCGATGGGCGAACGCATCCATCCCCACTATGGCGTGTTCGCGCCGATCCGCAGCGAGTACGTCGAGCTCGTGTCCGAGTCGCCGCTTCCTGGCGGCGGCGTGCCACTGGCGTTCGACATCGGCACCGGCACCGGCGTGCTGGCCGCGGTCCTGGCAAGACGCGGGGTGGAGCGCATCGTCGCCACCGACCAGGATCCGCGCGCGCTCGCCTGCGCTCGCGAGAACCTCTCGCGCCTCGGCCTCGAGCGACGGGTGCAGGTCGTCGACGCA
>JAIENF010000369.1 GCA_019751575.1 Burkholderiales bacterium | reverse complement strand
TCGCCGCCCAGCAGTTCGGAGGCGCGGTTGGCCAGCACCTCGTTCACGTTCATGTTGCTCTGGGTGCCAGACCCCGTCTGCCAGACGGCCAGAGGGAACTCGCGGTCATGGGTACCGGCCAGCACCTCGTCGGCCGCGGCGATGATCGCCTTCGCCTTGTCGGCAGGCAGCTGGCCGAGCTCGGCGTTCACCGCCGCGCAGGCCTTCTTCACCATCGCCAGCGCATGCACCTGGTCGATCGGCATCTTTTCGGACGAGATGCGGAAATTCTCGAGCGAGCGCTGCGTCTGCGCGCCCCACAGTGCCGCGTCGGGCACCCGCATGATGCCCATCGTGTCCTTTTCTTCCCGGAATCCGCTGTTGCTGTCGCTGGTCTTGTCCGCGCTCATCTCTGCTCCCTCCGCCACCCTGTTTGCTAAATGGACAACGCCGGCTTGCCGGCGGCATCGACCACCACCACGGCGGTCATGTTGACGATCCTTCGAACGGTCGAACTGGGCGTGATCACGTGCGCCGGCTTGGCCGCGCCGAGCAGGATCGGGCCGACGGTGATGCCGTCGCCCGCGGCCTGCTTGAGCAGGTTGAACGAGATGTTCGCCGCGTCGATCGACGGCATGATCAGCAGGTTCGCCTCGCCCTTGAGCTGCGAGTTCGGGAACTGCGCGCCCCGGATCGCCTCGGAGATCGCGGCATCGCCGTGCATCTCGCCTTCGACCTCGAGGCCCGGCGCCACCTCGCGCAGCCGCACCAGCACTTCACGCATCTTCCGCGACGACGGCGAATCGTGGCTGCCGAAGCTGGAGTGCGAAAGCAGCGCGACCTTGGGCACGATGCCGAAGCGGCGCACCTCCTCCGCAGCCATCGTGGCGATCTCGACCAGCTGGTCGGCGCTCGGATCGTAGTTCACGTAGGTGTCGGCGATGAACAGGGTGCGATTGGGCAGCATCAGCGCATTCATGCCCGCGTAAGTCTTCGCGCCCGGCTTCAGGCCGATCATGCGTTCGATGTAGCGCAGGTGGTGCTGGTAGATGCCCACCGTGCCGCAGAGCATCGCGTCGGCTTCGCCCTGGCGCACCAGCGTGGCGCCGATCAGGGTCGGCCGGCGGCGCATCTCGAGCTTGGCGTACTCGACCGACACGCCATTGCGCTCCATGACCTGGTGGTAGAGCTGCCAGTACTCCCGGTAGCGCGGGTCGCTGTCGGTGTTGACCATCTCGAAGTCGCGGCCTTCCTGGATGCGCAGGCCGAGCCGCTTGATGCGCGTGTTGATCACGTCGGGACGGCCGACCAGGATCGGCCGCGCCAGCTTCTCGTCGACCACGATCTGCACCGCGCGCAGCACCTTCTCTTCCTCGCCCTCGGCATAGACCACGCGCTTGGGCGACCGCTTGGCGGCGCTGAACAACGGCTTCATCACGAAGCCCGACTGGTAGACGAACTGCTTCAGTTCCTGTTCATAGGCGTCCCAGTCGGTCAGCGGGCGCGTCGCCACGCCGCTCGCCACCGCCGCCTTCGCCACCGCCGGCGCGATCTTCAGGATCAGCCGCGGATCGAACGGCCGGGGGATCAGGTAATCGGGGCCGAACGAAAGCGAGGAATCGGTGCCGTAGGCCTCGGCGACGATGTCCGACTGCTCGGCCTGCGCCAGTTCGGCGATCGCCCGCACCGCCGCGATCTTCATCTCTTCGTTGATCGTGGTCGCACCGACGTCCAGCGCGCCGCGGAAGATGAACGGGAAGCACAGGACGTTGTTGACCTGGTTCGGGTAGTCGGAGCGGCCGGTGGCGATCACCGCGTCCGGGCGTGCCGCCTTCGCTTCGGCCGGGTGGATTTCCGGGTTGGGGTTGGCCAGCGCGAGGATCAGCGGCCGGTCGGCCATTCGCTTGACCATCTCCGGCTTGAGCACGTCGCCCGCGGACACGCCGAGGAACACGTCCGCGCCGTCGATCACCTCGCCCAGCGTGCGGGCGGCGGTGTCGATCGCGTAGATTTCCTTGTCCGGATCCATCAGCTTGGTGCGGCCCTTGTAGACCACGCCTTCGATGTCCGTGACCGTGATGTTCCTGCGCGGCAGGCCCATGTTGACCAGCAGGTCCAGGCAGGCGAGCGCCGCGGCACCTGCGCCGGACACCACCAGGCGGACCTTGTCCATGTCCTTGCCGACCACCTTCAGGCCGTTGAGGATCGCGGCACCGACGATGATCGCCGTCCCGTGCTGGTCATCGTGGAACACCGGTATCTTCATCCGCTCGCGCAGCTTGCGCTCGACGTAGAAGCATTCCGGCGCCTTGATGTCCTCGAGGTTGATGCCGCCGAACGTCGGCTCGAGGGCCGCGATGACATCGACCAGCTTCTGCGGATCGCGCTCGTCGATCTCGATGTCGAAGACGTCGATGCCGGCGAATTTCTTGAACAGTACCGCCTTGCCTTCCATCACCGGCTTGGCGGCCAGCGGCCCGATCGCACCCAGGCCCAGCACCGCGGTGCCATTGGTGATCACCGCGACCAGGTTGCCGCGGCTGGTCATGTTGCGTGCCTCGGCGGGATCGGCAGCGATCAGTTCGCACGCCGCGGCAACGCCGGGGGTGTAGGCCAGTGCGAGGTCGCGCTGGTTGGTGAGCCCCTTGGTCGGCGTGACCGAGATCTTCCCGGGACGCGGAAAGCGATGGTAATCGAGCGCGGCGGCGCGGATTTCCTGGTCGGGCGGCATGCAGTGCGCTCCTTCGGGTCAGCAGGGGTTCCGGGGCATGCAGACAAGGCCTGCAGGCAGGTGCAGGGCAGGACCCGCGCTTCGGGGGATTTCGCGCGCATCCGGCACGCGACCGGTTCCCGGCTCGAGGCACCTGCACGCTGCTGTCCGCCCCGGCTTCAAGGCGAAAAGCCCATGAGTATACCGACGGGCGACACCGGCCGCGAGGCCGCGATCACTGCCGACCGCGCACGCCGCGACGCCGCCATGCCAGGGATCGCGCGCGGACGATGGAGGGGCCGGGCATTGCTATGCTGGAGGCCGACGACGCAACCGCATGGAGCATCCAGCATGGCCTGCCGCCCCCCTTCCCCGCACCCCGCCCCGCCGACCGCGCGCAGTGGCGCACGTGGGCTGAGCCTCGCCCTGCTCGCTGCGGCGCTGCTGGCCCCCTTGCCTTGGCACAGTCCGGGCCGGGCTGCGGAATCGGAGGCGGAGGTCGTGCGCAGCGAGCGGGGCCCGGTCCGCGTATCCACCCTCACGTCCGGACTCGATTTCCCGTGGAGCCTCGCCTTCCTGCCGGATGGCAGGATGCTGGTGACCGAGCGCCCGGGACGGCTGCGGATCCTGGGCAAGGACGGTGCGCTCGAGCCACGTCCGGTGGACGGGCTGCCCAAGGTAGCGGTCGTGGGACAGGGCGGGCTGCTCGACGTCGTGCTGCACCCGGCGTTCGCGACCAATCGCTGGGTATACCTCTCCTTCGCCAGCGGGGATGCGGACGGCGTGGGCACCGAGGTCGTGCGCGGGCGCCTGGTCGAGCAGCCCGGACGGGCCCGGCTGGAGGACGTGCAGAGCCTGTTCCGGATGGCACCCCGGTCGACGCGCGGCCAGCATTTCGGCTCCCGGCTCGCGTTCGATGCAAGGGGCTTCCTCTACATCACGCTCGGCGACCGCGGCGAGATGCAGCGCGCGCAGCGACTGGACGACCACGCAGGCTCGGTGATCCGGTTGCACGACGACGGGCGCGTCCCGGCCGACAACCCCTTCGTGCGCACCCCCGGTGCGAAGCCGGAGAAGTTCACGCTCGGCAACCGCAACATCCAGGGTGCCGCGATCCATCCGGTCACCGGCGAGCTCTGGACGCATGAACACGGACCGCAGGGCGGCGACGAGGTGAACGTGATCCGCGCCGGCCGGAACTACGGCTGGCCGGTGATCACCCATGGCGTGAACTACGGCATCGGCACGCGCATCGGCGAAGGCACGGCCAGGGCGGGGATGGAGCAGCCGCTGGCACGCTGGACCCCGTCCATCGCGCCGTCAGGCATGGCCTTCTACACGGGCACCGCCTTCCCCGCCTGGAAGGGCAACCTGCTGGTCGGCGCGCTTCGCGGACAGGCCCTGCACCGGCTCGAACTCGATGGCGAGAAGGTGGTGCACGAGGAACGGCTGCTGCAGGGACAGGCACGGATCCGCGACGTGCGCGTCGGGCCCGACGGCCTGGTCTACCTGCTCACCGACGAGCGCAACGGCCGGTTGCTGCGGCTGGACCCTCCGCCACGCTGATGACGGTGGCGCGTCGCCGGCGGCCGTCCGGAGCCGTTCAGCCGCGCGCCTTCCAGGCCTCGGGCGTGAGGGTCTGCATCGACAGCGCGTGGATCTCTTCGCGCATGCGGTCGCCGAGCGCCTTGTAGACGACCTGGTGCTGCTGCACCTTGTTCTTGCCGGCGAACAGTGCACTGACGATCACCGCCTCGAAATGCGCGCCATCGCCGGTGACTTCGACGAACTCGCAGGGCATGCCCTGCTCGATGTACTGCCGGACCTGCTCGGGTGTGACCATGGGGGTGTCTCCTGTCAGAACGGCTGGCGCCCGTCTTCACCGGCCATCTCGTATCGCTGCCACGGAGCGGACGGGCTGGCGCGGCACATGCCATAGCGGAACGGGACCGTGGTGCGGCCCGGCACCGAGAAACGCAGGTCCTGGAACCACGCGCACTGTTCGCCGGTCGTGCGCTGGATCGCGTACAGCGCGGGCAGCGCATAGAACCAGCGCATCACCGCGAACTCGGGCTGGTCCCAGGCTGCCTGGGCGATCGCGCGTGCGTCCTCGTCGAGCCCGAAGCGGCTCGCGGGAGACCATGCGGCCTGCGCGACCGGACGATAGGCGGCGTCCAGCCGGCGGATGAACCCGGCGTCCTCGCCGGCCACCAGCGGTTCGGTGCGGCGCAGGTTGACCTGCGCGAACTCGTAGCTTTCGCCGTGTTCGACGACCACCATCCAGTTGAACGGCGATACCGGCCGGGGCACCGCGGTCACCTTCGCATCCGACCAGCCGTTGGCCGCCGCACGCGCGAGGCCTGCCTCGAGCGCCCGGTCGTGCTGCACCGAGGAAAACACGACATGGCCGCAGAGCAGCGCCAGGCTCGCCAGGGCCGGCAGGCGCCAGCGCGGCAGGAGGACGGTCGCGACGACCCCGGCGAGCGCTATCCCGCTGAACCAGAGGTCGATGATGAACGTGGTCGACAGCGCGAACCGCCGGTCGCTCAGCGGTTCGAGCAGCATGGTGCCGAAGGGGGTGATCAGGTCGCCCGCGACATGGACGGCGAGCGCAGCCGCACAGACGATGAAGAACGGCTTCACGTACTCGCGCCGCCGGCCGAATCCCGCGCACAGCCAGGCGAGCAGCCCCGCCCACACCGGCAGCATGATCAGCGAATGGGTGAGCCCGCGGTGGCCGACGAGATAGGCGACCGGGGACAACAGCCCGAGCAGGCTGTCGATGTCCGGGAAGGCACCCGCGAGGAAGCCGACCGCGAGGCAGGCCGAGAGGCCGGGTCCGACCGGGGCGTCGAGGCCGCGCGAAACCACGGCCGGGGCCACCACGCGGGCGGCAAGCACCCCGGTCAATGCATGCGTCAGCGTATCCAGATATACCTCGAACAGGTCAGTCCCACCGGTCGTCCCTGACCTGCACCACGCCTTGTTCGACCCGCACCGGCAGGCAGGCCGTCGGCTCGTAGGCAGGCGCCGTCAGGGCGGCCCCGGTACGCACGCAGAAGCGGGCTCCGTGGCGCGGGCAGACGACCTGGTCACCCTCGACCACCCCGCCCGCCAGCCGTCCACCGTCATGGGTGCAGACGTCCTCGATCGCGAAGAAGGTGCCGTCGATGTTGAACACCGCGACGGCGGTGCCGTCGACATCGACCGTGCGGTACGCGCCGGGTTCGATCCCGGCAGCGGGGGCGACCGGGATCCAGCCGCACGATCCTTCAGACTGCGACAACTTCGAGCTCCGGTTCGATCGTGCGCACGATGTTCTCGATCGCGGACAGCGTGCCCGACGTGGAACTCGGGCAGCTGCCGCACGCGCCCTGGTAATGCACGGTGAGCTGGGTATCGGTGAGGTCGATCACCTCGAGGTTGCCGCCATCGTTCTGCAGGTACGGACGGATCTGGTCGTCGAGCAGTGCGTTTATCCGGTCCAGCCGCTCGAGCGTCGCCGCATCCATGTCGGTGCGCGCGACGGCTGCGGCAGCGACCATGTGCTCGGTGGCGGCATCGGCCGCCGCAGCCTCGCGGATCGGCACCGCGAGCTCACGGAGCAGTTCGTCCCACGGCGCCAGCCCGTCCTGGGTGACCGTGATCCAGTGGTCCACGTAGTACACGTTGGTCACGTGCTCGATGTCGAACAGCGCGGCGGCGAGCGGATCGCCTCCGGCCGCGCCCGCGTTGTCGAACGAACGTGCGATGCCCCAGGTCAGCGGCTCTTTCAGCACGAACTTCCGGGCATTGGGATTGGGCGTGTACTCGACTTCAGCGATCTTGGGCATTGGACGGGCGGCGTGGCTGGGATCGGGCGGGTCGGAAGGCGTCGGAAGGCGCGGGGGGCGTGAGATGGCAGGCGTCCAGGATCGACGTCAGGCCCCATCGCCCTCGGTGGAGGCGACCGCGTCGTTGTTCAGCGCGGCGTGCAGCGTGTGCCACGGGAGGATGGCGCACTTGACGCGCGAGGGCAGGTCCTTCACGCCGGCGAACACCTTGAGCCGGCCGAGCATGTGCGGGTCGCGGTCCGGATCGAGCTTGCCGGTGGCCATGTCGCGGAACTGCTGGACCATCGACTCGGCATCGCCCACCGACTTCCCCTTGACCGCAGTGGTCATCATCGACGCCGACGCCTTGCAGATCGCACAGCCGTCACCCTCGAAGCCGACTGCATCGACCGTGTTGCCCTCGCCCACCGACAGCGTCAGCACGATATGGTCGCCGCAGAGCGGGTTGTGCCCTTCCGCACGATGGTTGGCCCCTGCCAGCGCGCCCCAGTTGCGGGGCTTGCGATTGTGGTCGAGGATCACTTCCTGGTACAGCTGGTTCGACGCGGACATGCGGGCTGGCCTGTTTCAATCGACGCCGAACACGGTCTTCGCGCGCTGCAGCGATGCAACCAGCGCGTCGACCTCGGCGAAGGTATTGTAGAAGGCAAACGACGCGCGTGCCGTGGCGGGTATGCGGTACCGGGTCATCACCGGTTGCGCGCAATGGTGCCCGGTGCGGATGGCCACGCCGTCCTCGTTCAGCAGGGTGCCGAGGTCGTGCGGGTGGATGCCGTCCATCACCATCGACAGCACCGCGGCCTTGCGTTCGGCGGTGCCGATGATGCGGATGCCGCGGATCGTCGACACGCCTTCGGTGGCGTAGGCGAGCAGGTCGTGCTCGCGGCGCGCAATGGTTTCGATGCCGATGCCGCGCAGGTAGTCGAGCGCCTCGCCCAGCGCGATCGCCGCCATGATCGGCGGCGTGCCGGCCTCGAACTTGAACGGCAGCACGTTGTAGGTGGTCTTCTCGAAGCTCACCGAGGCGATCATGTCGCCACCGCCCTTGAACGGCTGCATCTTCTCGAGCCATTCGGCCCGCCCGTAGAGGACGCCGATGCCGGTCGGGCCGCACATCTTGTGGCCGGAGAACACGTAGAAGTCGCAACCCAGCGCCTGGACGTCGACCGGGATGTGCGGCGCGGCCTGCGCGCCATCGACCAGCACCGGGATGCCGGACGCGTGCGCCGCCTCGATGTAGTCGCGCACCGGCACCACCGTGCCCAGCGCGTTGGAGACATGGGTGATCGCGACCATCTTAACCTTCGGCCCGAGCAGGGCCCGGTAGGCGTCGAAGGAAAGCTCTCCGGCGTCGTTGACCGGGATCACCTTGAGGGTGGCGCCGCGTTCCTCGCACAGCATCTGCCACGGGACGATGTTGGCGTGGTGCTCGATCGCCGACACCACGATCTCGTCGCCGGCACCGATGAACTTGCGCCCGTAACCGTGCATCACGAGGTTGATGCCGTCGGTGGTGCCGCTGGTGAAGATCACCTCGCGCTCGGAGGGCGCGTTGATGAACGACTGCACCTTCAGGCGCGCCGCCTCGTACTGCGCGGTGGCGGTCTCGGACAGGTAGTGCACCGCGCGGTGGATGTTCGAGTGCTCCCGCGTCTGGTAGTGCACGATGCGGTCGATCACCTGCTGCGGCATCTGGGCGCTGGCCGCGTTGTCGAGGTACACCAGCGGCTTGTCGCCGACCCGCATCGAAAGGATCGGGAAATCCGCGCGCACCCGGTCGATGTCGAAACCGGCGGTCGCGTCCTGCATGTCCATGGGTTTCACAGCCCGCTCCTTGCCATCACCTGCGCAGCCAGCCGGGCCACCAGCGACCGGACCGGGATGCGCTCGATCACCTCCGCCGCGAAGGCATAGGTGAGAAGCTTTCGCGCCTGCGCGAGCGGCAGGCCGCGGCTCGCCAGGTAGAACAGTTCGTCGCCATCGAGCTGGCCGACGGTCGCGCCATGGGCGGCCTTCACGTCGTCGGCGAAGATCTCGAGCTGCGGCTTGGCGTTGACCTGCGCCCTCGGCGACAGCAGCAGGCCGCGGCTCTGCTGGGCGGAATCGGTGCGCTGCGCGTCGGGCCGCACCAGGATGCGCCCGTTGAACACCGCATGCGCCGCGCCGTCGCAGACGCACTTGTGGAGCTGGCGGCTGCTGCCGTGCGGCTTCGCATGGTCGAGCAGCGTGTGCGTGTCGGAATGCTGCCGGCCCTCGATCAGCGCGAGCCCGTCGAGGTGGGCCTGGGCCCCTTCCCCATCCAGCGTGACGGCGAGGTCGAGCCGCGACAACCGGGCGCCGATGTTCAGGCTGACCGATGCATAGCGCCCGTCGCGCGCGACCGACACCGCGCAGCGCCCGACATGGAAGCTCGCCTTGTTCTCGCGCTGCAGCCGGACATGGCGCAGCGATGCGTTGGCCTCGACCACGCATTCGGCCACCGCATTGGCGAACACGATGGACTCGCCGAGGGACGCATGCTCTTCGACCAGGGTGAGCTCGCTGCCGGCCCCGGCCACCACGAGCACGCGCGGATGCACCGCAACGGGCGCGGCATGGCCGGTGGACAGGAACAGGAGATGGATCGCACCCGGCAAGACGACGCCCGGATCGCAGACCACTGCAGCACCATCGGCCAGGCGGGCCGTGTTCTGCGCGCTGAAGAAATCGGCGTCGAAGGCGGCATGGCGTGCGAGGTGCGAACGCACCGCGGCGGCATCGGCGCCAACGGTACCGTCGGCGCCGGCCGCGAACAGCACGGAAAGCGGGAACAGGCGGACCCCGGCCGGCATGCCAGCGGTCGCCGACAGGTCGGGCGCATACACGCCGTCGACGAACACCAGCCGCGCATCGGCGGCCTCCTCGATCACCAGTGGCGCGAGCGCAGCGCGATCGGGCGCGTCAGCGGCGGGCGCGTCGACCAGGTAGGACTGCTTCGTGATCTGGGCGATGTCGGTGAAGCGCCAGGCTTCATCGCGCAGGGTCGGCGCCGGCAGGCGCCCCGCCGCCGCGC
>JAIENF010000240.1 GCA_019751575.1 Burkholderiales bacterium | reverse complement strand
GGGCCGATGTCAAGCCGCGCGCGCGCGACCGGGTCGGGGGCGGGGGCGGGGGCGAGGGCGGGCCCGGGGCCGCGCAGGTGGCGGAAGAGAGTGCGAGTCGAACGCACGGAGGACTGGATCACAGCCCTCACCGGGTTTGAAGTCCGGCCGTCCCACCGGGGACGTTTCCCTTCCCTTGCTGCGCGCGGATTATGTCATGCGTCCGGCCGGATGGCCTCCGGGTAGACATCCGAAACCTTGCGCCTGAGCTTGCGCGCATCGCCGACGCGCAGGGTCAGCCCCGCACTGTCGAAATGCTCCAGGATCTGGATCGCAAGGCTGCGCCCGACGCCGGCCTGGTCGCGATACTGGGCCGCGTTGAACTGGCCGCCCGGGGTCGCCTTCGCCGTCTGTTCGACGACCAGGGCGAGGGCGACGATCGCCGACCGCAGATAGACGCGCTGCGGATCGAGGCGCACCAGTTCACCGCGCTTGATCCGACGCTGGAGCATCGCCTGCAGTGCCTTCTCGTCGAGCTTCAGCGTGGCGGCGATCTCGCGCACCTGCGGTGGCGCGCTGGGGGTCTTCGACAGCAGCGGCCGCACCCGCTTCCAGAGCGCTTCGTCGGCGCTGTTGGCGGCGGCATCGAAGCCGGGCACGCGGGCCAGCCCGCCGGCCAGCTCGAGTGCACGTGCCTGCACGGCGTCGCGCAGCACGGCCTGCAGGATTTCATCGGGCAGTGCCAGCCCGGCGTTCTTCTGCAGGAGCGCAAGCTCGATGCCGGTGGCCTGGGGTGACTTCGCATGGAAGCTGCGTACTTCGGCGACCAGTGCCTCGCGCATCGCCGCCAGCCGCGCCGGTTCGAAGCCGCGGCGCAGTTCGCGGCCCAGCACCTGCAGGCCTGCGCCTTGGTACAGCGCCTTTGCTGCAGCCGGGGTCAGGTTGAACCGCCGCTCGAACAGTGCGAGGTCGATGCCCGACGAGGCGTCGGGCAGCAGGGCTGCCAGCACCTCGGCCGGGGTCCCGCTGTCCAGCGCGGCCAGTTCCCGTTGCCGCTCGGCGATCCGCCGCCGGCGGGGCGGCGGGAACGGATCGATCACATGCCCACCGCCGATCGTGCGCTGCGCCGAAAAGTCGCGCACGATGAAGCGGTCGCCGGCGATCGCGCCGACCGGCTGGTCGAGGATGATCTGCGCGATCTCCGCGGCGCCCGGGGCGATCGACAGGTCGCGCCGGGTGGAGATGCGGCCCGTGACGTCGACCGTGCCCAGGTGCAGGTGCACCGGTGTCCAGTGGCGCAACGAATGCAGCTCCGTCGCCAGTGCACGCAGGTGCACGTCGATGCGAAGGGTCGGCGCATGGATGGCCGGATCGAGCAGCCATTCGCCGCGCCCGATGGCGTCCTTCTCGAGTTCGGCACCGGTGAGGTTCACGGCGCAGCGGGCACCGGCCCGGGCCTGGTCGACCGAACGCCCCTGCACCTGCAGCCCTCGCACCCGCACCATGGTTCCGGACGGGGACAGGCATAGTGCGTCCCCGACATCGACGCTGCCGGCGAAGATGGTGCCGGTGACCACGGTGCCGCTGCCGGCGACGGTGAAGCAGCGGTCGATCGCCAGCCGGAAGAAGCGGCCCTCGGCGGCGCGCTGGTGCCGTGCGGCGAGGGCCACCGTCAGCCGGGTGCGGAGGTCGTCGATACCGTCGCCGGTCAGTGCGGACACGGCGAGCGCCGGGGCGTCCTGCAGCACGGTGCCATCGACCAGCGCGCGCACCTCGGCGATGACCGCGTCGACCCGCGCCGCGGGTACGCGGTCCGACTTCGTGATCACCAGCAGTCCGTCGCGCACGCCGAGCAGGTCGAGGATCGCCAGGTGTTCCCGCGTCTGCGGCATCACGCCATCGTCGGCGGCCACGACCAGCAGCACGAAGTCGATCCCCGACACGCCGGCCAGCATGTTGCGCACGAAACGCTCATGTCCCGGCACGTCGATGAAGCCGATGGTGTCGCCGCCGGGCAACCGCAGGTGCGCGAAGCCGATGTCGATCGAGATGCCGCGCCGCTTCTCTTCCGGCAGGCGGTCGGTGTCGATGCCGGTGAGCCGATGGACCAGCAGCGTCTTGCCATGGTCGATGTGGCCTGCGGTGGCGACGATCATCGCGGGAACCTTGTGTCGGCAGGCATGTGGTCAGGCCGCGAGCAGCGGAAGCTGCGCCAACAGCACCGCCTCGCCGTCGGCCTCCAGGCAGCGCAGGTCGAGCAGCAGTGCGTCGTCATGGATGCGCCCGACCACCGGACGGGGCAGGGCGCGCAGGCGGGCGGCGAGCCGGTCGAGGCCGCCGCCGCGCCCGGCGACGCGTATCGACAGCGCCGCACTGGGCAGGCGGTCGACCGGCAGCGAACCGCTGCCGATCTGGCTCGAGCAGTCGACCACATCGACCGTCGCGCGTCCGCCCAGCGCGGCTGCGAACGCCGGCTGGAGCCGGCGGGCACAGGCGTGGATCTCGTCGCGCGGGCGGCTGAGCAGGCGCAGTGCCGGCAGGCGCTGGCGCAGCCGGTCGGGATCGAGGTAGAGGCGCAGCGTTGCTTCGAGCGCCGCGATGGTCATCTTGTCCAGGCGCAGCGCCCGCTTGAGCGGGCACTTCCGGATGCGGTCGATCAATGCCTTTCGCCCGACGATCAGGCCGGCCTGTGGTCCGCCGAGCAGCTTGTCGCCGCTGAAGGTCACCACGTCTGCGCCATCGGCCAACGATTCCTGCGGCGTCGGTTCATGCGGCAGGCCGTACGGAGCCAGGTCGACCAGCGAACCGCTGCCCAGGTCTTCCAGCATCGGAAGGTCATGGGCATGGGCGATCGCCGCGAGCGCACGGGTCTGGACGATGGAGGTGAAGCCCTCGACCTGGTAGTTGCTCGGATGCACGCGCATCAGCGCCGCGGTCGATGGGCCGATGGCCTCTTCGTAGTCACTGCCGTGGGTACGGTTGGTGGTGCCGACCTCGCGCAGCTTGCAGCCGGCGCGGCGCATGATGTCGGGCATGCGGAACGCGCCGCCGATCTCGATCAGTTCGCCGCGCGAGACGACCACTTCGCGGCGCGCGGCCAGTGCGGTGAGCGTGAGCAGGACCGCCGCGGCATTGTTGTTGACGAGGGTGGCCGCTTCGGCACCGGTGATCCGGCACAGCAGCTTCTCGACATGGCTGTCGCGCTCGCCGCGCCGTCCGGTCTTCAGGTCGAACTCGAGGTTGGACGGCTGGCCCATCACCGCCATCACCGCCTCGATCGCTTCCGGTGCCGCCCAGGCACGGCCGAGGTTGGTGTGCAGTACGGTGCCGGTCAGGTTGATCACCGGCTGCAGGCCGGGCCGGCCGTCCTGCTCGAGCACCCGGGCGCATTCCACGAAGAACGGACCCGGCTCGAAGCCGGTGGCCGAAAGGCGCACCTGCTCCAGGCCGGCCCGTATCGCGTCGAGTGCGAGCGACCGGCCATGCCGTTCGATCAACCGCTGTCCCTCGGTCGATCGCAGCAGGCGGTCGACCGAGGGCGGATGTGAGGCTGCAGCGGAAGGATCGTTCACGGCATGGCGCTAGTCTTCCCACACCTTTTCGGGCAGGGGCAACCCCTTCAGGTCGTCCGCCGTCAGGGGCCGGTCGGGCTCGATCCCCATGCGCGACAGCAGGAACTGAAGCTGCCGGGTGTGCTGTGCGGAATGCCAGGCACAGCGTTCGAGCAGGACCGACAGCGGCTGGTCGCCGAAATAGGTCTTCACGACCTGCCTTGCGGCCGGATCGGTCTTCTCGTGCTGCGCCCACCAGTCGTGCAACCGCTGCTTCACCTCGCCCGCGTAGTCGGCAACCTGCTGCGGTCGCGTGATCGAGTCCTCGGGCGGCTTCACCGGCTGCTCTATGGTGAACTCGATGCCCTGTACCGCCTCGAGCATCGCTTCCTGGATACGAACCAGGTGGTGCGCCAGTTCGCGATAGGTGCGCTTGCGGCCGGACATCGGCAGCAGTTCGTTGAACTTCTCGCCCGGCAGCTGCGGCACGAACCGCTGCGCGCCGGCGAGCACCACTTCGGCACGCTGCACCAGCTGCGCAGGCGTCAGTGCAGGTCCGCCGTCGAACTGGAGGCCGAGGAACTTCGCCACGTCGGGGATGACCTGGCCGAGCACCCATTGGTCGCCGCGGGCGACCACGGGGGTCGTCTTGGCGCCGAGCGCGGTCAGTTCGGCGAGCCCGTCAGGGTCGTTGAAGATATCGATGATGTCGAATTCGATATCGAGTCGCGAAAGAAACTCTTTCGTCCGGAGGCAGCTCGTTCAGCCGGGCTTGGTGAAGAAGCGGATGCGTTGTGCCTGGGCCATGTGACCTCCTGGGTTCGGTTTGCTGGAACAGCCCGGGATTTTAGTCCATCGGGCGCAACGCCGTGCGCATGCGTTGCATCGTCGCCGTCTGGCGGCCCGGCCACGCGCGGATTCCCGTGATCGAATGCATTCACCGTCCGGGCCGCCGCCTGCGCCCTGAGCCCTTCCGGGGCGGACGTATACTCGGGCCCAGGCGCGGATCGACCGCGACGTCGACGGACAGCAACGGGGGGAGAGGCGATGCGCAGGAACCGGATCAAGCAGCTGTGGCGTGAAGGCAAGCCGGCGATCGGGGGATGGTTGTCCATCCCGCACTGCTTCGCGGCGGAGGTGATGGCCCATACCGGCCTCGACTGGCTGTGCATCGACATGCAGCACGGCTGCATCGACTATTCCGACGTGGTGCCGATGCTCACCGCGATCTCGACGACCGATGTGACGCCGCTGGTGCGCGTGCCCTGGAACGAGCCGTCGATGATCATGAAGGTGCTGGATGCCGGCGCCTATGGCGTGATCGTGCCGATGGTCAGCAACCGCGCCGAGGCCGAGCGCGCGGTCGCTGCCTGCCGCTATCCGCCCGCGGGCATGCGCAGCAACGGGCCCAACCGCGTCCTCTTGTACGCCGGTGCCGATTACCAGAAGCATGCCGACGACGAGGTGGCCTGCGTGGTGATGATCGAGACGC
This sequence comes from Burkholderiales bacterium, assembly GCA_019751575.1. Taxonomy (GTDB): domain Bacteria; phylum Pseudomonadota; class Gammaproteobacteria; order Burkholderiales; family CAIKXV01; genus CAIKXV01. Next base: position 4,504 of record JAIENF010000240.1, on the reverse strand, counting down.
CCGAGGGCATCGAGAAGATGGACGAGATCATCTCCACGCCGGGCGTCGACGCGGCGTACATCGGCCCGACGGACCTCGCCCTGGCGCTGGGCCTGCCGCCGGTGATGGACAACGATGAGCCGAGGCATATCGAGACGGTGAACGCGATCCTCGCGTCCTGCAAGCGGCACGGCGTGGTGGCTGGCATACACACCAACAGCTCGAAGTTCACGCAGCGCTACATCGACCAGGGCTTCGGCATGGTCATGCTGGTGCCCGACCGCGGCGCGATGTCGAACTACGTCAAGGCCGAGGCAGCGCGGCTGACCGGCTGGTCGCCGATGAAGCCGGTCGGCGGGCCGTCCGGCGGCGGCTACTAGGGCGCGGCGCGCACGCATGTTCCTGTTCGAACACGATGCGAAGGTGCTGCTCGGGACCTTCGGCATTTCGACGCCCGAAGGGTGCTGGGTGGACGCTGCGGGCCGCCTCGATGGCACGTTGCCTTCCGGTCCTCTGATGGTCAAGGCGCAGGTGGCTGGCGGCGGACGCGGCAAGGCCGGAGGCATCCGCCGCGCAGCCGATGCCGAGCAGGCCCTGCAGGTCGCCGCCGCGCTGCAGGCCGCACCGCTGGGCGGCCTCGCGGTGGCGGGGTGCCGCGTCGAGCAGGCACTGGACGACGCACGCGAGGTCTATCTTTCGCTCACGCTCGATGCATCGAACGCGCAGGTGCAGGTGCTCGTGTCGGATGCGGGAGGCGTCGATATCGAATCGGCCGACCCGGCGTCGCTGGTGCGCGAGACCGCTGCGCTGGATGCGCCGGCGATCGCGGCCGCCACCCGGCGGGCCGCGCAGCGGCTGTCGCCGGCCAACCGGGACGCCGTCGTGGAGGCGGGCGAGCGCCTTGCCGCGGCGTTCGTCGCCCTCGACGCCCAGATGATCGAGATCAACCCGCTGTTCGTGATGCGCCACCCGCACGTCGACGCTGCGCGCTGGGTCGCCGCTGACGCCAAGCTGATCACCGATGACAATGCGCTCTACCGGCAGCCAGCGCTTGCCGCGCTGGTCGAGCGTGCAGCGGGTCGCTATCCCGAGGCGGCGCGCAAGTGGCGCCACGGCTGCGACTACGTGGTGGTCGATCCCGCAGGCGAGATCGCGCTGCTGACCACTGGCGCCGGGCTGAGCATGATGCTGATCGACGAGTTGCGCGCACAGGACCTGCGCCCCTACAACTTCCTCGACGTGCGCACCGGCGGCCTGCGCGGCGATCCGCAGCGGCTGATCGACGTGCTCGGCTGGATGCGCGAGGGGACGCAGGTACGCGTGCTGCTGGTCAACATATTCGCCGGCATCACCCACCTGGGCGAGTTCTCGCGCCTGCTGGTGCAGGCGCTCGATGCGGTGCCGGCCTTTCGGGTGCCCGTGGTCGCGCGCCTGGCGGGGCCGGGTTTCGACGAGGCGGTCGAGGTGCTGGGTGCACGGGGCGTGAAGGTCGAGGCCGACCTGACCCGCGCCATCGAGTCGGTGCGCGCCGCACTGTGCCGCGGCACGTCGGCGCCCGGGGGGGCGGCATGATGCCGCGGCCCGTGTTCTCGCTGTCGGTCGACCGGCACACGCCAGTGCTCGTGCAGGGCATCACCGGTCGCGCAGGGCAGCGTCACGCACGGATGATGCGCGACGCCGGCACCGCGATCGTCGGCGGGGTCAGTGCACGCACAGACATCGGGCCGGTCGACGGCATCCCCGTGTTCGGCGATTGCGCCGACGCGGTCGCCGCCACCGGTGCGGTGGCGAGCGTGCTGCTGGTCGGCGCCGCACAGGTCCTGCCTGCGGTGACCGAGGCGCTGGCCGCCGGCATCCGGTTGGTGGTCACGCCCACCGAGGGCGTGCCGGTGCATGATGCGGTCGAGATCCGCAATCGGGTCGATGCGGCGGGGGCCGTCTGGATCGGGGCGTCGACGCCCGGGATGGCGATCCCGGGCGAGGCCAAGCTCGGCTTCCTGCCCGATGTCTCGCTGGCACCGGGGCCGGTCGCGATGGCATCGAAGAGCGGCACCCTGTCCTACGAGGCCGGCTTCCGGCTGGTGCAGGCCGGGCTCGGCCAGTCCGCGTGGATCGGCGTCGGCGGCGACCCGGTCAAGGGCACCCGGTTCGCCGACCTTGCACCCTGGCTGGCGCGGCATGGCCGCACCGAGGCGGTGCTGCTGGTCGGCGAGATCGGCGGCAACGAGGAAGAAGAGTTCGCACAGGCGGTGGCCGCCAGCCGGCTCGACAAGCCGGTGGTGGCACTCATCGCCGGGCGCACTGCGCCCGGCGGGGTCAGCATGGGCCACGCGGGGGCATTGACCTGGGGCAGCTTCGGCACCTGGGAAGCCAAGCGCGCGGCGCTGGCCGGGGCCGGCGTGCATGTCTGCGCGACCATCGACGAAGCGGTCAAGGCACTTGCACGGGCCCTCGGCGCGGCCCGAGGATAGCGCTGGAACGGACGCCTGGACGGGCCCGGGCAACGACCGACATCAGGACTTGGAAGGGGAGGGGATCTTGGATTTTCGATTGACGGCTGAACAGCGGGCGCTGGTGGATGCGGTGGCGCAGGTGCGGCACGACGTGCTCGAACCGAATGCGATGAAATGGCTCGACGGCACGTGGCCGGCCGAGAACCTGAAGGCGCTGGCGGAGATCGGCGTGATGGGCATGGCGGTGCCGGAAGAGTACGGCGGTTCCGGCATGGGCATCTTCGAGACCGCCCTCGCGCTGGAGGAGATCGGCAAGGCCTGCTACGTGACGGCGATGGCGGTGCTCGGCGAGGTCGGGACCCAGACCCGGATCATCTCGACCTACGCACCCGAACACGTGAAGCGCGCCATCCTGCCGAAGATCGCCAGCGGCGAGGGCATCCTCTCGATCTGCATGACCGAACCGGATGCCGGCACCGACGTCGCGAACTACCGCACGAACACCCGCGTCGACGGCGAGAAGGTGGTCATCAACGGGGTGAAGACGCTGATCAGCCGCGCCGACATCGCCGACATGATGGTGGTGTTCACCCGGGTCGACGGCGTGCCCGGCGGCGCAGGGATCGGCTGCGTGCTGGTCGAGAAGGGCGCGCCCGGCATGACCGCCACCGCGAAGTACCACACCATGGGTGGCGAGTACCTGTGCGAGGTGGTGTTCGACAACTGCGTGCAGCCGCGCGAACACCTGGTCATCACCGACAACGGCATCAAGCGCCTGATGAGCGCGTTCAACACGCAGCGCATCCTGAACCCCGCGATCTGCCTCGGGCTCGCCGAAGGGGCGCTCGAGGCTTCGGTCCGCTATCTCCGCGACCGGTCTGCCTTCGGCAAGCCGATCGGCGAGTTCCAGGGCATGCGCTGGAAGGCGGCAGACATGTTCGTCGACATCGAGGCGGCGCGAAGCCTGCTCTGGCGTGCGGCGCATTCGGGCGACCAGTTCCCGGACCCGACGCTCGCTGCAGCGGCGAAGATCTACTGCAACGAGATGGGCATCCGCGTCACCAGCGAGGCGATCCAGGTGCACGGCGGATACGGCTTCACCGACGAGTTCGCGGTTTCGCGATTCTTCCGGGGCGTCCGCTACGGCAGCCTGGGCGGTGGCACCACCGAGACGCTGCGCAACCTGGTCGCGCGCAGGCTGGTCGACGACATGGACCTCGCCACCGGGCTGGCAGGCCTGGGTACGTTCTGAACGAAGCAGACAACCGACACGACAGGAGAAGTTCAATGGATCTCGGACTCAACGGCAAGGTAGCCATCGTCACCGGTGGCAGCGAAGGCATCGGTCGCGCAGCGGCGATCCGGCTGGCCGCCGAAGGCGCGAAGGTCGCCATCTGCGCGCGCAGGCAGGGGCCGCTGGACGAAGTCGCGGCCACGATCCGTTCGGCTGGCGGCGAGGTCACGGCGGTCAGCGTGGACGTGATGTCGGCCGAGGCACTGAAGGCGTTCATCGATGGCGTCGCCGCGAAGTATGGCCGGATCGACATCCTGGTCAACAATGCAGGCACGTCGATCTCGAAGCATTTCGGCGAGATCGACGACGCCACCTGGCACCTCGACCTCGAGCTGAAGCTGATGGGCGCGGTCCGTGGCTGCCGCGCGGCGATTCCGTACATGCAGAAGCAGGGCGGCGGACGCATCGTGAACATCACCACCATCGGCGGCAAGCAGCCGCGGCCCAGTTCGACCCCGACCTCGGTGACGCGCGCTGCAGGCCTTGCACTGACGAAGGCCCTGTCCAAGGATTATGCGAAGGACAACATCCTGGTGAACACGGTCTGCATAGGCCTGATCAAGAGCGGCCAGCACGAGAAGCGTGCCGACAAGGCAGGCACGCCGCGCGAGGTCTACTACGCCGAAAAGGCGAAGGCCGCCGGCATCCCGCTCGGACGCTTCGGCGAGGCGGCGGAAGCGGCGAACGTGATCGCCTTCCTCGCCTCGGATGCGGCGAGCTATGTCACCGGCAGCAGCGTGAACCTGGACGGCGGCACGTCCGGCGCGCTGTAGCGCCG
>JAIENF010000302.1 GCA_019751575.1 Burkholderiales bacterium | reverse complement strand
ATTTCTGCGTTCCCCGGAACCTTCGCCTTCATGCAACCCGTCGCCGACCGCTTCCTGCTACCCCTTCGACCGGCACTCCAGCAAACCGTGCAACGGATGCCGGTCGAGGCCTTCGGCGACGAATCCTTCCATCCCGGCCGGTCGGCGCGCGAAGACGGCACGCGCTTCCGACGCCGAGCCGAATGCCCCGAACACGCAGGCACCCGACCCGCTCATTGCCGCCGGCGCATGCTGCCTGAGCCAGGCGAGGTGCTCGCCGACTTCTGGATAGCCTGCCACCGCCACCGGCTCCAGGTCGTTTCGACCCGGCGCCAACGCAAAACGGAAATGAGGGTGCGGAAAACCCGCTATTTTCGCGGCAGGCGAATCCCGTGTCAAATGCGGCGACTGGAAGATGCGCTGCGTCGGCACCTGGACGGGTGGCACGAGCACCAGGTAAGTGGCCGGTTCTGCGTCGATCGCGACGAGTTCTTCGCCGATCCCGCTGGCAAATGCCGTTTTTCCGAACACGAATGCCGGCACGTCAGCGCCAAGGCCGAGGCCGATTTCCTGCAGCGCAATCCGCGAAAGACCGGTCTGCCAAAGGCTGTTCAGCGCGACCAGGACGGTCGCGGCGTCGGAACTGCCGCCGCCGAGCCCCCCACCCTGCGGGATGCGCTTGGTCAGCGCGACGTCGGCACCGAGCGTGCAACCGGTGGCCCGCTGGAGCGCGCGCGCCGCCCGGATGGAAAGGTCATCGGCCTCGGGCACCCCGGGCAGGTCTGCGGCACGCACGATGCGGCCATCGGCACGGACGGCCAGCCCGACGCTGTCGGAATGGTCGATGAAGCGGAACACGGTCTCCAGCAGGTGGTAGCCGTCGGCGCGCCGGCCGACGACATGCAGCATCAGGTTCAGCTTGGCCGGTGCAGGGAAATGGCGCAGGCCGTCCGGTTGCACCGGGAACAACGCCTCGGCCGTCATGGAGAAGGCCTCGCGATCCCGGGCTGGACCTGCCACAGGTCGATCACCAGCCGCACCTGCAGTTCCTGGGATGCGATGTCGATCCGCCGGGGCAACGCATCGAGCGGCGCAGGCGAGAACATCGGGATCGTGATGTCCCATCCGGATTCATGGAACGATTCGATGCGACCGGCTGCATCGCGCACGATGCGCACCGCGACCTCGCCGGGCCCGGTCTGGCCGCGCACCCAGTAGCGCAGCCCGTCCAGCGGCAATGCGAAGCCGAGCGTGCGGCGCATGAGCGCCTCGGCGCTGGCCGCGCGCTCGACCTTGCCGGCCGCGCGGAGCGTGACCCCCGCCTTGTCGCGTTCGATCTCCACCGACCCTGCACCGAGTGGCGCCGAGATCACCATCTCTTCACCCTGCCCGTCATAGCGCCAGCGCAGGTTGGCCGAGACGGCCTGGTCGCCCTGGCGGATGGCCAGCCGCCCCGACAGCTCGAACGCAGGATCACCGCTGACCGCGGCCGGCGCCGCGACCGGAGCGGCTGGCACCAGGACGGCACAGCCCGGCAGGACGCCCGCAACCACGGCCAGCAGTGCCACGGCGGACCGTCGGCCACGGGCGGCGACGCGCGGCGACAGGGCGGCAGCGCCGCTCATTCCTTGCGGCGCTTCACTTGCGCAGGCGCTTGACCGTGCCCTGGAGCACTTCGTTGCCGGGACTCGACTTCAGGGCTTCATCCCAGATGCGCTGCGCTTCGTCGCGCCGCCCCTCCGACCACAGCACCTCGCCGAGATGGGCTGCGATCTCCGCGTCGCGCTTGATCTTGTAGGCGCGCTGCAGGAAGTCGAGCGCCTTCTGCGGATGCCCCATGCGGAAGAACACCCAGCCCATGCTGTCCAGGATGTACGGATCTTCCGGTGCCAGCCTGAGCGCGGTCTCGATCAGCTTCAATGCCTCGTCGAGGCGTACATTGCGGTCGGCAAGCGTGTAGCCGAGCGCATTGTGCGCGTGTGCATGGTCGGGCCGGATCTCGATCACCCGCACGAGGTTCTTCTCGGTGATGTCGAACTTGCCGAGCCGTTCGGCCACCAGCGCCTGATCGTAGAGCAGGTCGGGCGTGTCGGGCGTCTTGGCCAGCGCCTCGCCGAGCAGTTCGAACGCGCCCTGGAAATCCTTGGCGTCGCGCAACACCTGCGCCTCGGTCAGGACCAGTTGCACCCGCTGGTCGAGCGAAGAGGGCACGATCTGGCGCAGCACTTCGCGCGCCTCCTTCGTGCTGCCCTGGCGCGCGAGGACGCTCGCCTCGGCAAGCTGCGCCGCGACGCGCTGCGGCCCTGCCTCGACCGCCCGGTACCACTTCACTGCATCGCCCATCTGCTTGCGTCCCTCGGCCGTGCGGCCGAGGTAGTAGCGCAGCATGTCGGGATCCTTCGGCTGCGCCGCGAGCAGCTTGCGCAGCTTCTGGTCGGCGGTATCGAAATCGCCGAGCTGCAGCGAAAGCAGGCCGATCGCGAGCCCGAGCTCGGCGTTCTCGGGGAAGTCGGCCGCGAGGCGTTCGAATTCGCGCCGCGCTTCCGGCAGTCGCTGCTCGGCCGCATACAGGCGCGCGAGGTTCATCCGCGCCTCGGTTGCCTTCGGATTCGCCTCGACGAACTTCTGCAGTTGCGCCGCCGCCTCGGCGTTGGAACGGCGAGCCAGGATCTGGGTCTCGAACAGCGCGGCCAGCTCCCAGTCAGGGGAGATGCGCTGCGCCTCCCTCACCTCGGACAGGGAGAGGTCGAAATCCTGCGCGGTCCATGCGGCCTGCGCCACCGCGAGGCGGGCTTCGCGCAGGCCGAGGTGCTTCGCCGCCAGCGAACGCACCACGCCGAGGACCACCGCGCGGTCGGGCTGCTTGGCGAACAGCGAAGCGAGTTGCAGGAAGCCGCCGCCGATGTTGTTGCCTTCGTTGACCAGGAGGCGTTCGAGGTGCGGGATGGCGGCGTTCAACTGGCCGCCGTTGACCAGCAGCGCGACGACGGTCTGCCGTGCCTGGATCGAATCGGGGTCGATCGAGACCCAGATGCCGGCGGCTTCGACTGCCTGCTTGTAGGCCCCGGCGCGGAGCGCGACCTCGGTCGCGCGCGCGGCGATGCGCGGGTCGCGCGTCGACTTGGCGAGGTCGTTCAGGGCGGCCATCGCAACGTCGTAGCGTCCGCGCTGCACGGAAATCTCGGCGAGCAGGTACTGGAACATCACCTGCCTGCTCAACTCGATCCGCGGCAGGCGGGGATCTGCGGGTGGCGTCGCCTCGGCCTTGCGGCCTGCCGAAGCTGGCGCCTGCGCCAGCTGCATGCCTGCCAGCCCGGAAGAAACCTGCGCGATCCAGGATCGGGCCAGCACATCCGGAGGCATCTGCCCCGCCTGCGCGAGGCCGGGACCGCAGCCTGCCGCGAGCAGGAGCAGTGCGCCGCCGATGGCCGCGGTCATCGGCGGCGCATGCCGCCCTGCCGTCGCTGGAGTCGTTGCCCCGGAACCGAGGCCGGGTTCATGTGTCAAAGCCGATGCCTCTGTGCGGACTGCGGGCTGACTGTCCGGCCTGCCGGACGACACGACCGGCGTGCGGCCGGCGGCAGGGCGATGCGCACGGTTTCCGAAAATGTTCATGTTTGGAAAGAGTTTAGGTATATTTGCCCGCCGTCACAAGCCGACCGGTCGTGTTCTGTCTGCCCGTCGCGCGTGCCGCCACGATAGCGCAGGGGGGCCCCGGCCGACGAGGCCACGCCGCAGGTGTACCACGCCTCGGGATCGCCTCCCTGACGTGCCGAGCATGCCCTTGTCCGTACAGCAGCACCTCCGCCAACACCCCTTCCTGCAGACGCAACCGTCACGACTGGCCCATCGATGAACGCCCCCGATCAGAACCAGACCGTCCGCGCGACCGAACTCACCCGCAATTTCGGCGACCGCGTGGCGGTGAACAAGGTGAGCTTCTCGCTCAACCGCGGCGAGGTGCTCGGATTCCTCGGGCCCAACGGCGCGGGCAAGACGACCACCATGCAGATGCTCACCGGCAACCTGGCGCCCAGCGCTGGGCAGATCGAGATCTGCGGCATCGACATGCTCGATCGCCCGACCGATGCCAAGGCGCGCATCGGCTACCTGCCCGAGACGCCGCCGCTGTACCGCGACCTGACGGTGAACGAATTCCTGCAGCTCGCCGGGCGACTGCATCGCGTGCCCAAGAAGGAACTCGCCGGCGCAGTCGAACGTGCGAAGCAGCGCTGCGGCATCGGCGACGTCGGCCAGCGGCTGATCGGCGCCCTGTCGAAGGGCTACCAGCAGCGCGTCGGCATCGCGCAGGCGATCATCCACAACCCGGATGTCGTGATCCTCGACGAGCCGACGGTCGGCCTCGACCCGAACCAGATCCGCGACATCCGCGCGCTGATCCGCGAACTGGGTGGCGCGCACAGCGTGATCCTGTCGACGCACATCCTTCCCGAGGTCGAGCAGGTCTGCAACCGCGTGCAGATCATCCACAAGGGCCTGCTGGTGTTCGCCGACACCCTGGGCGGCGTCAGCTCGTTCAAGGGGCGCAGCCTGATGCTCGGCCTGCGCAATCCACCGCCGATCGAGGCGATCGCCTCGGTGCCCGGCATCGCCCATGTTGAACCGGCGCGCGGCGGCCTGTTCCGGATCGAACCTGCAGCCGACACCGACCCGACCGACGCGCTGGTGCAGGCGGCCTGGGACGGCAAGTGGAGCCTGTTCCAGCTGGCGCCGGCGGTTTCCAGCATCGAGGACGTATTCGTGCAGCTGACCCACCGCGAGGAGACCGTCTGATGATCTTCACCGTTGCCGGCAAGGAACTCCGCGCCCTGTTCTCGTCGCCCCTCGCCTGGGTGGTGCTTGCCTTCCTGCAGATTTCCATGGCGTGGATCCTGGTCACCCGGCTCGACGCCTACCTCACCGTGCAGACCCAGCTGATGCAGATGGACACCCCGCCCGGCGTCACCGAGATCATCATCGCGCCGATCTTCGGCGCTGCCGCGGTGATCCTGATCATGGCCGTGCCACTGCTGTCGATGCGCCTGATCGCCGAAGAGCGCCGCAACCAGACGATGACCTTCCTGATCTCGGCGCCGCTGTCGATGACGCAGATCGTCATCGGCAAGTTCATCGGCCTGTATTCGTTCCTGATGCTGTCGGTCGCGCTGATCCTGCTGATGGCGGCGTCGATGTACCTCGGCGGCCGCCTCGACCTCGGGCTGCTCGGCACCCTGTCGCTCGGCCTCGCGCTGCTGATCGCCGCCTTCGCGGCGGTCGGCGTGTTCTTTTCGTCGCTGACGGCGCAGCCGGTGGTGGCGGCGACTGCCACGCTGGCGACGCTGCTCGGCCTGTGGCTGCTCAACATGTCGCAGGCGAACCCGGACAGCCCGTTCCTGATGCTCGCGCTGATCCGCCGCTACGAGAGCTTCACCAAGGGCATGATCGACTCCGGCGACATCATCTTCCTGCTGGTGTTCACCGCGGTGTTCCTGATCCTCGCGATCCGCCGGCTCGATTCCGACCGGCTGGGCGGCTGAGTCCCCACCGCCCGCGCGCCCGACCTCCATGCACCGCCAACCGACTCCCTCGAACCAGGCAGACTGATGGCCACCAATATCGATCGCAAGTTCCGACTGAAGCTGTCGGCCCAGAACTGGCTGTTCGTCATCCTCGTGCTGTCGCTCGCCGGCCTCGTCTCGTACATCGCGCGCGAGTACAAGAAGGAATGGGATGTCAGCCTGAACGCGCGCAACACGCTGTCGCAGCCGACCATCGACATGCTCAAGCAGCTGACCGAACCGGTGAACGTCACGTCTTACGCGACCGGCCAGGAAGACCTGCGCAAGATGGTGCGCGACTTCCTCGCGCCCTACCAGCGGCTCAAGCCCGACATCAACCTCTCGTTCATCGATCCGCGCGAGCAGCCGAAGCTGGCCCAGGCCGCCGGCGTGACGGTCAACGGCGAGATGGTGGTCGAGTACGGCAAGCGCAGCGAGAACATCAACACGCTGACCGAGCAGCAGTTCGCGAACCTGATCATGCGGCTGGCGCGCGGCGCCGAGCGCACGGTGATGTCGCTCGACGGCCAGGGCGGCCGCCTGATCGACGGCAAGGCCAACCATGACCTGGGCCTTTTCGGCCGGCAACTCGAGAACAAGGGCTTCGCCACCGGTCCGCTGAACCTGTCCCTCGCACCGGCAGTGCCGGACGACCTGAAGATCCTGATCATCGCCGGCCCCAAGGTCGACCTGCTGCCGCCGGAGGTGAAGAAGATCAAGGACTGGATCGACAAGGGCGGCAGCCTGCTCTGGCTGATCGACCAGGAGCCGATGCGCGGCCTGCAGCCGATCGCGGACATCTTCGGCCTCGTGCTCAACCCCGGCACGGTGGTCGATCCGTCGGCGCAGCTGATCAACGCACAGCCGACGATGGCAGTGGCCACCGGCTACGGCCAGCACCCGATCACCCGCAACTTCACGCTCAACACCATACTTCCGTTCGCCCGCTCGATCGGGGTCGATGGCAGCCGCGACTGGCGCGAGACGCCGCTGATCGAAGTGGCCCCGCGCGGCTGGCTCGAGATGAGCCCGATCGCGGAAGGCACTTCCTCGGTGACCTTCGACAAGGGCAAGGACGTGCCCGGACCGGTCACCGTCGGCATCGCGCTCGAGCGCACGGTGAACGACCGGCAGCAGCGCGTGGTGGTGATCGGCTCCGGCCATTTCCTCGCGAACCAGTACGTGGGCCTGGTCGGCAACATGGACCTGGGCATCAACGTCGTGAACTGGCTTGCCGGCGACGAGAACCTGATCACCGTGCAGCCGCGCGGGACCCTCGATTCCTCGCTGACGCTCAACCGCACCTCGATGATGGTCATCGTCTACGGCTTCCTGGGGCTGCTGCCGCTGGGCTTCCTCGCCACTGGCGCGACCATCTGGTGGCGCCGCCGGCGCAAGGCCTGACCCGTGAAGAAGACCGTACTGATCAATGCACTGCTCCTGGTGCTGGTGCTCGGCCTCGGCGCCTTCCTTTACTTCAAGCCGAAGCCGGAAGAGCCGAAGCCGGTGGAGCACAAGCTGTCCACGCTGAAGCCGGAAGAGATCAAGCGCATCGAGGTCAAGCTGCGCAAGGGCGATCCGGTGGTGCTCGAACTGGAAGGCGAGCAGTGGTACCTCACCAGCCCGTTCCGGGCGCGCGCCGACAACTTCGAGGCGCGCCGCCTGGCCGACCTGGTGCGCGCGGTCAGCGACCAGAAACTGCCGGCCACCGACCTGGCCCGGTTCGAGCTCGAACCGCCGTTCGCCACGGTCATCCTCGACAAGCAGACCTTCACCTTCGGCACCATCAACCGGATGATGAAGATGCAGTACGTGATGACCGGCGATTCGGTCTTCATGGTGAATCCGCAGTACGCGCAGGCGATCCCGCCGCAGCCCGAGCGCATGGCCGACAACCGGCTCTGGACCACCCCCGAGCAGCAGATCGTCGCGGTCGAGATGCCCGACTTCAAGGTCGAGCAGGTGGACGGCAACTGGGTGATATCGCCCAAGCCGCTGATCACCCCCACCCAGGACGACCTGAACCGGTTCATCGACGAATGGAAGCTCGCTTCGGGCACGCTGACCCAGCCGATGAAGCTCAAGCCGGGCAAGAACGCGACCGTCGTGCGCACCAAGGAAGGCAAGGCGATCACCGTGCACCTCGCCACGCGCGAAGGCAACGACTGGATCGTGCTGCGCCCCGACGAGGGGCTGCAGTACCACCTGTCGCGCGAGACCGCGCGGCGGATGTTCGAGCCCAACTGGCGCTGAGCATCATCGCCCGGCGCGCGATCGTCGGGCGTCCGGCCGATGCCTGAATTGCCCGAGGTAGAGACCACGCGCCGCGGCCTCGTGGCGCGTGCCGTCGGGCAGCGGATCGAACGCGCAGTCGTGCGCAACCGGTCGCTGCGCTGGCCTGTCACCGAGGGCATGGAAGCGGCGATCGCCGGTGCGCGCATCGACGCGATCGAGCGCCGCGCGAAGTACCTGCTGTTCGACTGCGAGGGGCGCGGTCGGCTGCTGGTGCACCTGGGCATGTCCGGACGCCTGTGGGTGGTGTCGCGCGACGAACCGCTGGCGAAGCACGACCATGTGGACCTCGAACTGTCCAACGGGCTGTCGATCCGGCTGCGTGATCCGCGCCGGTTCGGCGCCGTGCTGTGGCTGCCGGCAGGGGACGCCGAGCACATGCTGCTGTCGTCGATCGGTCCCGAACCGCTGACCGATGCCTTCGACGCGGCCTACCTCCACCGCGTGACGCGCAGCCGCAGCGCCGCGATCAAGCTGGTGCTGATGGATGCCGGCGTGGTGGCCGGCGTCGGCAACATCTACGCGAACGAGGCGCTGTTCGCGGCCGGCATCAACCCGCGCACGCCTGCACGCAGGGTCGGGCTGCCTCGGCTGCAACGGCTGGTGTCCGAGGTGCGTGCCATCCTGGCGCGGGCGATCGACGCGGGGGGCAGCAGCCTGCGCGACTACGTGGACAGCAGCGGGCAGGCAGGCAGGTTCCAGGCCACGTTCCGGGTGTACGACCGGGACGGCAAGCCGTGCATCGGTTGCGGCGCGCCGGTACGCATGATCCGGCAGGCGAACCGGTCCACGTTCTACTGCGTGAAGTGCCAGCGTTGACGCCGGGTCAACGGACCTTCGGCGGCCGCGCGATGCCTGCCTCGACCAGACCGCGGTACTTCTCCTGCAACTGCCCGGGCGTCTCGACCACGTCGGGATCGAGCGGGATGCAGTCGACCGGACACACTTCCACGCATTGCGGCGTGTCGAAATGGCCGACGCATTCGGTGCAACGCGCCGGATCGATCACGTAGTAATCCTCGCCCGGCGAGATCGCCGAGTTCGGGCACTCCGGTTCGCACACATCGCAATTGATGCAGGCGTCGGTGATCATCAATGCCATGGTGGCCGCCCCCTCACGCGTCCGACGGTCGGTCGCGCAGCTTCTCGGACACCTTCCGGCCGACCAGCGGGCTGACGAACTGCGTGATGTCTCCACCCATCAGCGCGATCTCGCGCACCAGCGTCGCGGACACGAACATGTAGGGATCGCCCGGCGTCAGGAACACCGTCTCGAGTTCGGCGAACAGCTTGCGGTTCATCCCCGCGAGCTGGAACTCGTACTCGAAGTCGGACACCGCGCGCAGCCCGCGCACGATCACGCGTGCGTTCTGCGCGCGCACGAAGTCGGTGAGCAGGCCGGAGAAGCGCACCACCGACACGTTCTTCAGCGGACGCAGCACTTCCGAGGCCAGCTCGACCCGCTCGTCCGGCGTGAAGAACGGACGCTTGGCGCGGCTGTCGGCGACCGCCACGATCACGTGGTCGAACAGCAGCGCGGCCCGGCGCGTCAGGTCTTCATGGCCGAGCGTCATCGGATCGAAGGTGCCGGGATAGATCGCTATGGTCATCGGGGTCGGTCCCTCTCGTCTTCGGATGGTTCTGGGGGTCGCTGCGGATTCTCGCGCTTCCCGTCGTTCTTCGTCCGGATCACGGA
>JAIENF010000112.1 GCA_019751575.1 Burkholderiales bacterium | reverse complement strand
CGCGGCGGGCGCGATCGTCGCGCTGCGCCCCGGGTCCTCGACCACGGCGCGGACGCGCCAGTCGGTGGTCCATCCGGTACCGGCCGCCACCGTATGCACCAGCACCAGCTCCAGCCCTGCCAGGCGACCCTTCCTTCGCCGCAGCCGCGACGCGAGGACGCCGGCGAGCCGCTGCCCGATCGGCGAGTGTGCCGTCATCGGGGTCGCGGTTTCGGGCGTCGACTGCAAGGGCCTGATCATCGGCTGGTCCGGGATGACCCGGGTGGCATAATCCCGGAGAGCGGCAAGCTTCTTCCCTCGAGCGATTTTCCGCAAGCAGGCCCGGCCCCAGATGAGCGATTACCTCGATACCCTGGTCGACTTCGTCGACGCCACGCGGCTGGACGACGTGCCGCCGGCCGCGCTCGCGCACCTGCGATCGATCTTCGCCGACACGCTGGTTGCATTCGCCGCCGGCATGCAGCAGCCCGAGATGAAGGCCCTGGCCGCGCGCCAGCTCGCCGAGAGCGGCGGTGGCCATGCCATGATCGTCGGCACCGGCCAGCGCTGTGGCCCGATCGAGGCTTCGGCGCTGAATGCGGCCGCAGGCTGCTGGCTCGAGATCGACGAGGGCAACCTCGAGGCCAACGGCCATCCCGGCATCCAGGTGCTGCCTGCGGCCCTGGCGGTCGCACAGCAGCGGGGTGCCAGCGGCAGGGCGTTCCTAGAAGCCTGCGCGATCGGCTACGAGGTCGCGGGGCGCATCGGCAGCGCCTGCGACCAGCGGATGATCGTGCATCCCCACGGCACCTATGGCGTGGTCGGCGCCGCGGTGGCGGTGGCGAAGCTGTGCGGCCTGCCGCGCGACAGGCTGCGCGAACTGATCAGCCTCGCCGGCTCGTCGCCGCTCGCCGGCAACCGGATGACCATGAAGGATGGTGCGACGCTGCGCAACTGGTACGCCGCGCACAGCGCGCAGATGGGGCAGATGGCGCTGCGCCTGATCGAGGCCGGGTTCACCGCGCCGTACGACGGCATCGCGCCCACCTGCAACGAGATCCTCTTCGACAACTTCCGCCCGGACGTGGTCGTCGCCGGGCTGGGCAGCCGCTGGCTGCTGGGCGACGGCTACATCAAGCTCTATCCGTGCGGGCGGCCGGTGCATGCGGCGATCGATGCGCTGCGCGACGCGCTCGCCCGCGCGCCGCAGCCGGTGCGGGCGGAAGACGTCGCGCGCATCGAGGTGCGGGCGTTCCAGTTCGCCGCCTACCTGAACCGCACCGACATCCGCAATGCGTTCGCAACCCGCTTCTCGACGCCGTTCGCGCTGGCGAGCGTGCTGGTCCATCGCAGCCACGGGCTCGAATGCTTCGACGAAGCCGCGGCCGCCGACCCGCTGATCCTCGACCTCGCGCGCCGGGTGCAGCTGGCCGAGGACGCGGGCTACACGGCTGCATGGCCGGCGCGCCAGCCGTGCGACGTGGTGCTGGTGATGAACGACGGCAGCCGCCTGTCCGGCCACTGCGAGGTGATGCGCGGAGAGCCGTCCAACCCGGTCGACCGGGCCGAGTTCCAGGCGAAGTTCATGGCGATCGGCACGCCGGTCTGGGGCGAGGACATGGCAGCTCGCATCCATGCCGCCGCGTTGACGGTGGACGCCACCGAGGACATGCGCCTGTTCGCGGGCAGCCCGGGCATTTGACGCCGCAGGGGCGGCCGACGGGTGTCGACCCTATAATCGGGCGCCTTACACGCCTCGATCCCGACCCATGAACACGCTGCCCGATCCGCGGCGCTATCCGGCCCGCGGAGCGCCTGACCGCCTGCTCGAACTCGCGCGTGCATCGCTGGCCACCGGCGATCCGATCGCGCGCTCGGTGCACAACGACGTGCTGCTGTCGGCGATCCGCGCCTGCCATGCCGAGTCCAACGATGCCGAGGTCGCCGCCGCACTGGCTGCCGCAGGGTCGGCCGCTGAATATGCCTGCCTGGTGCAGCGCGCGGGCGAGGCGTCCGAGGCGCCGCTGGCGACCGGCGAGATCGGTGCGCGGCTGTTCGCGCTGCCGCTGGTCATCGTCACCGGCGGACGCGAGGGCGCGATCCTCAGTGGTGCGCTGCCCGATGTCGATGCGGTCAGCGCGCTGCTTTCGGAACACTCGGCGCTCGGCGACGTGCAGCGCTTCTCGCTCGGCAATGCGCTGTGCACGGTGGATCGACTCGAGGCGATCGGCTGCGGCGAACTCGCCCGCGCGCAGGTCGATGCGCTGGCAAGGCTTGCGCCCGGTTTCGAACCCGCGCCCATCGTGCTTCCTTCGGCGGACGAATCGGTGCACCTGCGCTTCCTGGTGGGCGTCGCCTGGGTCAGCAGCGAAGCGAAGCGCTGGATCAGCGCGCGCGATCCGGTCGGCAAATGGGCGACGCCGCTCACGCACCTGGTCGCCGGCCAGCTCGCACAGCCGAACGTGACCGTGCTGCCGCTGGCGCGGCCGCCGGTGCCGCTCGCGCTGGCGGCCGCCATCGGCCAGGCCGCGGTCGCCGAACTCGGGTTCCAGCTGTTCGTCGGCGGCGCGCTGCGCCGGGCACGTGCCAGCACCGGCGAACCCACGGTGATCGTGGCGGCGCACCGGGCCGACGATGCCGTGCCCGGACCGCACGGCGAGATCCGCGTCACCTTCTCGTCGCCGTTCGACGAGGCGATGTGCGATGCCTGGCGCTGGCCGCTCGGTCCGGCGGACGATCTCGCGGCGATCACCGCGTCGATCACCGGGCTGCTCGCCGAATGCAGGGTCGATGGCGTGGTGCTGGTGCCCGAGGTGCAGCCCGACCGTCATCCGGCGCGGCCCCATGAACGCCTGCTGCTGACCCACGCGCATCTTTCGACGGATGCGTCGTCGCAGGCCAGCAGCCATTGAGACGCCGGCCGCGCGCATCCTGATTTCCCTGGTGGCCATCGTGGGCATCACCTACGGTGCGATCACCCTGATGCTGTTCCTGTTCCAGCACCGGCTGGTCTACGTGCCCGACCTGGGTCGCGAATACGGTGGCACGCCGGCCGATGTCGGCATGAAGCATGTGGCGGTCGAGATTCCGACCGAGGACGGCGAGCGCCTGTCCGCCTGGGTGGTGGACGCAGCGGGCGACGATCCCGCCGGCCGGGGGACGGTACTGTTCCTGCACGGCAATGCCGGAGGCCTCGGCGCACGGGTGGAGAACCTGCGCGTGTTCCAGCAACTGGGCTGGCGCACGCTGATCGTGAGCTACCGGGGCTATGGCCGGAGCACCGGCCGGCCCGACGAACTCGGGACCTACCGGGATGCGACAGCGGCGTGGCGGCACATCACCGCCGAGCTCGGCGTGCCGCCGTCCCGCATCGTCGCCTACGGCGAGTCGCTCGGTGGCGGCGTGGCGTCCTGGCTGGCGGTGAACCAGCCGGTGGCCGGGTTGATCACGATGGCGACATTCACCTCGATCCCCGACCTCGGACAGGAACTCTATCCGTTCATCCCGGTGCGCGCGCTGGCCCGGTTCCGCTACGACAACCGCGGCAACCTCGCGCAGCTCAAGGTGCCGGTGCTGATCATCCACAGCCGCGATGACGAGCTGGTGCGCTTCGCCCATGCCGAACGGCTGCTCGCGGCTGCCCAGGTATCGGGCGTTTCGGCCACACTGCTGACATTGCGCGGGTCCCATGACGGTGCGTTCCGCGAGAGTTCGGCGCAGTACCGCGACGGGCTCGCACGCTTCCTCGATGCCATTGCGCACCGGGCGGGCGCCGGCGCACGCTGAACGCACGCCAGACGACACGCGGGGTCGAGCATCCGGGGCCGGGCTCACGCATACTTCGTGCCGCCCCTCATCCATGTTCCACGCCTACGCCTGTCGGAGCCAACCCGTGCCTGATCTGACCCGTTCACCCGGATCCATCCCGAGCGCCGGCCGCCGGCTGCGATCGCTGCTGCAGCAGGCCGGTACCCTTGTGGCGGCGGCCACCCCCGTGACGGTACTCGCGCTCGTGCTGTCGCTCGCGGGCTCACCCGCGAGCGCGCAGCCGGAGTCCTCCGAGGCCTACTTCAAGCGCGCCCTGCAGTACACCGCGCAGGTACGCACCGTGGTCACGCTGCCGTTCGAGGGCGATCGCAAGGGTGCGATGCGCGGCGCCGGTTTCCTGGTCGATGCCGAGCGCGGCTGGATCATGACCAACTCGCACGTCGTGTCCAGTTCCCAGGCGCTGGTGCAGGTTGCGTTCGCCGACAACGAGTTCGTGGATGCACGCCGCGTGTATGTCGACCCCTTCCTCGACCTCGCGATCCTGCAGATCGACCCGGCGCGCACCCGGAACATCTCGGTACCGGCGCTGGAGTGCGATCGCATGCCGCAGGTCGGCCATCCGGTCGGTGCGTTCGGCCACCCGTGGGGGCTGCGCTATACCGGCACCCGCGGCATCATCTCCGGCATCACGTCGCGCTTCGAGTTCGAGGTGCTGCAGACCGATGCGCCGATCAACCAGGGCAACTCCGGCGGCCCGCTGATCAGCATGGAGAACGGGCGCATCGTCGCGATCAACACGATGACCATCCGCGGTGCGCAGAACACCAACTTCGCGATCTCGTCCGTGTATGCGTGCCGCATCCTGCGCCTGCTGCAGCAGGGCCAGGATCCCAGCCCGCCGGAACTGACCTGGGTGACCTTCCGCGACGTCGACGAACGGCGGCTGCTGCGCATTGCACGCAACTTCTCGCCTGCCGGGCTGGCGCTCGAGCCGGGCGACGTCGTGCGCGGCGTGGTCGGGGTGAAGGGGCAGATCGACAACGACACCCAGCTCGTGCATGCGCTGCGCGGGCGGCTCGACAACTTCCGCCTCAATGTCGTGCGCGGCGGCAAGGAGATCGAGCTGGCCGGCAAGCTGTCGCCGGCCGGTCGGGTGATGGAACGCCGCGGCATCCTGGTGGGCGGCGTGCTGATCTCCGAATCGCGCTACCGCGACGGCCCCGATGTCAGCGCGCCGCTGCTGGTGGTGCACCATGTCGAGCCCGGGTCGCCGGGACAGTCGGCCGAGATCGGCCCGGGCGACCTGCTCGAGTCGATGGCCGGCCAGCCGGTGCGCTCGCTCGACGAACTCGCCAACGCGATCTCCGAGCAGATGAAGTCCCGCCGCGTGGTGCCGGTGGTCCTGCGCCGGCTCGGCGGCGGACAGCGCGCCTACTTCAGCTTCCTCGAACGCCCGATGCCCCTGACCGGCATCCAGCTCGTCGACCTCTCCCGCGACGACTGACCGCCAGATAATCCGGGTCAGAGACGATTTGGCAATTCGGGTCGGAGACGATTTACGGAGTCCTCGCGTAAATCGTCTCTGACCCGAATTGTCACCCGAATTGTCCGACCCGGGCTGGCCCTCGTTACGGGAGGGCGGGGATGTCGTCGGGCTGGTCGATGCCGATCATGGCGGCGACATGGTCGGCGAGGGCCATCGACGAGGTGAGCCCGGGCGACTCGATGCCGAACAGGTTGACCAGGCCGGGGATGCCGTGGGTCTCGGCGCCGTGGATCACGAAGTCGGCGGGCGGTTCGCCGGGGCCGGTGATCTTGGCACGGATGCCGGTGTAGTCGGGCGTGAGTGCCCCATCCTTCAGGCCTGGGTAGTAGCGGCGGATCGCTTCGTAGAACGCCGGTTCCAGCGTGTAGTCGAACCGGTAGTCGATGTCGTCGATCCAGTTGAAGTCGGGCCCGAACTTCACCCGGCCGCTGAGGTCGACGGTGACATGCACGCCGAGCCAGTCGCTGCGTGCCACCGGATAGACCAGCCGCGAGAATGGCGGCTTGCCCGACAACGCGAAGTAATGGCCGATCGCGTAGTGGGTCTTCGGCACGGTATGCGCGGGCACGCCGGTGATCCGCGCGGCGAGCTGCGGGGCGGTCAGGCCTGCCGCGTTGATGACCGTGCCGCAGTCGATCGACATCGGATCGCTGCCGCCGACATCGAGGGTGATGAAGTCGCCCTGCGCCCGGCCGCCTTCCACCGGGCTGTTGAACACGCAGGTCGCGCCGGCGTTCTCGGCGTCGCCCTGCAGCGCAAGCATCAGCGAATGGCTGTCGATGATGCCGGACGACGGCGAATGCACGGCCGCGGCGAAGGTGACCTCGGGCTCCATCTCGCGCGCTTCTTCCACCGTCACCCAGCGCAGGTCGCCGACCCCGTTCAGTTCCGCCTGCGCCTTGTACTTGGCGAGCTGCGGCGTCTGGTCTTCATGGGTGGCGACGATCAGCTTGCCGATGCGCTGGTGCGGGATGGCCCGCTCGCGGCAGTAGCGGTAGAGCTTGTGCCGGCCCTCGACGCAGACCTTCGCCTTCAGCGAGCCGGGTGGATAGTAGATGCCGGCATGGATGACCTCGGAATTGCGCGAGCTGGCGCCGTTGCCGATGCCATCGGTCGCTTCCAGCACCAGCACTTCACGCCCAGCCATCGCCAGCCGGCGCGCAATCGCCAACCCGACGACCCCGGCCCCGACCACCACGCAATCGACCCGATCTGCCATCCGCTTCGTCCCCGGCCCTGCTTTCGAGCGTGCGAGTGTAAGGCAAAATCACGGGATGACTCCCGCACACGGATCCGCCTGGGACGCCCGGTTCGCGACCCGCTCGCCGCTGTTCGAGCCCTACGTGGACGTGGCTGTCCGCTGGCAGCACGCACCCGCGTTCCCGGCACGCAGCGCGTTCGCCGACGCCCTGTGCGCGGCGGGTCCGGTGACCAATGCGGCCGGGCGCGTGCTGGTGCCCGGCCTGCCACCCGACGCAGGCGGTGCGCTCGCCTACGAGCGCTCGGTGTGGTCGGACGCAGTGCTCGGCCTGCGCGAGGACGACTGGCATGACCTGATGAACCTGCTGGTCTGGTGCGTGTTCCCGGCGACCAAGGCGCGCCTGAATGCCGCGCATGTCGAGGAAGCCCATGGCGATCCGGCCGGCCGCCGCAGCCCGCGCCGCGATGCGCTGACCCTGTTCGACGAGAACGGCCTGCTGGTGGCCTGCGCCGATCCGTCGCTGGAACGCCTGTTGCGCGAGTTCCGCTGGCGCGAACTGTTCGTCGAGCGGCGTGCCGAGGTGGCGCGCTCGATGCGCTTCCTGGTGTTCGGCCACGGACTGCTGGACAAGGCCCGGGCACCGTTCATCGGGCTGACCGCTCATGCACTGGTGCTCGACGCGCCAGCTTCCCTGCTGGCCGCGCCTGCCGCAGCGATCGCCGCCAGCCTGGACGGCCGGCTGGCGGGCGCTGTCGACCGCCTTTCAGGCCCGCGCGCGCTGGCCCCGCTGCCGGTGCTCGGCATCCCCGGCTGGTGGCCGGCGAACGAGGCGCCGGCGTTCTACGACGACAGCCGCTACTTCAGGCCCGGCCGGCAGGCCTGATTCCACGTGCCGTCGTTCACGCCACTTCGAGCACGATCTTGCCGATGTGCGCACTGGTCTCCATCAGCGCATGGGCCTCGCCCGCCTTCGCCAGCGGGAAGGTGGCATGGATCACCGGCTTCACCTTGCCCGCCGCGATCAGCGGCCAGACCTCGCGCTCGAGCGACCCGGCCACCGCCGCCTTGAACGCGTTGTCGCGCGGACGCAGCGTCGAACCGGTCATGGTCAGGCGCCGCCGCATCAGTTCGTTCAGGTCGACCGTCGCCTTCATGCCGCCGAGGAAGGCGATGAACACCAGCCGCCCGCCGTCGGCGAGCGACTTCAGTTCCTTGCCGACATAGTCGCCGCCGACCATGTCGAGGATCACGTCGACGCCGCGGCCGCCGGTCGCTTCCTTCACCACCGATTCGAAATCCTCGGTCCGGTAGTTGATCGCACGCGTGGCGCCGATCTTCTCGCAGGCTGCGCATTTCTCGTCGCTGCCGGCGGTGGCGAACACCGTGTGGCCGCGCGCGGCGGCGATCTGGATCGCCGTGGTGCCGATGCCGCTCGATCCGCCCTGCACCATGAACGATTCGCCCGCTGCCAGCTGCCCGCGGTCGAACACGTTGCTCCAGACGGTGAAGAAGGTCTCGGGCACCGCGGCGGCTTCGATCATCGACAGTCCTGCCGGCACCGGCAGCACGCTGCCGGCCGGTGCCAGGCAGTAGGTCGCGTAGCCGCCACCGTTGGTGAGCGCGCAGACGCGGTCGCCGACCTTCCAGCGGGTCACGTCGGCGGCGACGGCCGCGATGACGCCGGCCACTTCCAGGCCGGGCAGGTCGCTTGCGCCGGGCGGGACCGGGTAGCGGCCCATCCGCTGCAGCACGTCCGGACGGTTGACGCCGGCGGCATGGACCGCGATCAGTACCTCGCCGGCGGCGGGCACCGGCATGGGACGGCGGGCGGGTTGCAGTACCTCGGGCTTGCCCGGCGTGGTGATCTCGATGCAGTCGAAGTGGGCAGGCAGGGCAGCGGTGGATGCAGTCATCGGATCAGGCTCATGCAGGATGGATCGGGATATCGACGGAAAAGAAAAAGGGGCGACCGGTCGCGCCCGCCGGGCTAGCGCCCCAGGCTCGCGCGCACTTCTTCGGAGCGGTCCCAGAAGTTGGGAAGCTGCGTGCTGGAGTAGCCAGACACGAAAGGCTTCTCGACGCCGGTCTCGGGCTCATAGACATGGCGGCTGACCGCACCGATGTTGGCTCCATACACATGGATGCTGATCGACGGGCGGTCGGGCAGCGCGTTGCTCACCTCGTGGATGTCGCCGTCG
Source organism: Burkholderiales bacterium (assembly GCA_019751575.1). Lineage (GTDB taxonomy): Bacteria > Pseudomonadota > Gammaproteobacteria > Burkholderiales > CAIKXV01 > CAIKXV01. The sequence goes on along the minus strand of JAIENF010000112.1, from coordinate 608 downwards.
CGCGGCGACAGCAGGTCGACCTGGCCGGCTTCCAGCCGATAGGTGTCGCCGGCGATCAGGGGTTCGCCTGCGCCGGCACGTGCATAGCGCCGCGACTGCTCGACCCCGCGCAGCACGCCGACCATCCCCCAGGTGCAGTGGTCATGCACCGGCGTGCGCTGCCCCGGTCCCCAGACGAAACTCACGACCGAGAAGCGTTCGAGGGCATCGCAGTGGAGCAGGTACTGCTGGTAGTACTTGGGATGGGGGCGCGCGGCCTCGTCCGGCAGCCAGTCATCGGTGGCGATCAGCCGGCCGAGCAGGCGGGCACCGCGTTCGAGCAGCACGTCTTCTCCGGGCGGCACGGTCCCGGCGCCGGTCTCGACCAGTCGGGTGAAATCCGCGACAAAGGTGCGGAATCGCTGGGGGTTCTTCATCGTTCGCCTCGCAGCATTCTTGGCGTAGGGGAGGGGATGGTAACGCCGGTCCCCCGGCCAGGGGTGCGGTGGCCGTCAAGATACGCGTCCGGCACAGGCAGCAGGAATCATCTGGACCCCGCGCCACCCGCGGGTGCAGGGCGTGCGTGCGCTGCAGCATCCGTGCCGACCCCCGGGACGCGATCGACACCG
>JAIENF010000728.1 GCA_019751575.1 Burkholderiales bacterium | reverse complement strand
TCTTCCGTGGCGGTGCCGCGCGGTTCACCGCACTGAAGGCCGTCGGCGAGACTGCACGGGTGACCAATGCCGCCGGCGTGCCCGTCGATGCCCCGATCTTCGACTACCAGGCGCATGTCTACTACCTGCGCCCGTGTACCCGTCCCGCAGCGCCACCGTCCTGCGCAGCGACCGATGACGGCGGATTCCCGATCCCGACCCTGGTCCGGCAGCAGCTGGTCGGGCGGACGATGACCGAACTCGCGCTGGTGCCCGGGGTCGAGCGCATCGGTTTCGTCTACGGCATCGACAACGTGAACAACGATCCGACCCGCAACTGGGACGGCATTCCCGACACCTACGTGCTCAACCCGGCCACGCCTGCGGAATGGTCCAGGGTGGTCACGGTCCGGGTGTCGATCCTGATGCGTTCGGCGACGCCCAACGTAGGCCATGACGATTCCGGCAAGCGCTACGACCTCACCTCGGGCCTGGCCGCGCCGTTCACCTGCTCTCCACTGGTCGCCAATGAATGCGCATACCGGCGCCACGTGTTCCACCAGACATTCCAGGTGCGCAATATCGCGATGCGCCGCGCCGGCTGACCATGAACCGTACCTCCGAGGATCGCCCGATGTCCTTCCCCCCCCTCGCGCAGGCCGCGCACTTCAGGCGGCCCGGGCGTGCCGGCCAGCGCGGTGCCGTGCTGATCGTCGGCCTGATCATGCTCGCCGTGATGACGCTGCTCGTGATCTCGATGCTCCGTACCTCGATCCTCGAACTGCGCATCGGCGGCGCCAACCAGGTGGCTCAAGAGACCTTTGCCAATGCCGAACTGGCCATCAGCAATTTCCTGAACATGAATACCGGCCGCTTCGCGCCGGGGTTCCTGACGCTGGTCGGACCTGCGCCGGGTGCGCCTGATTTTTCGCTTCCGGCCATCGCGGGGGGCGCGGTGGCGCTGACCGCGGCACAGATCCAGTGCTCGTCGGCAACCATCCTCGGCAACCAGTACGCAAACCAGGGTCGCCAGAACGCGCTGTTCGTGACGACCTTCAACATCCGCAGCACCTCCACCAGCGTACTCGGCGGTGCCGCGGCGGTGAACCAGGGCGTGATGTCTTTCTCCGCAGGCTGCTGAACCCCTTCGCATCCCGGCCCCGGGCCGGACAGGACTTGCCATGAATATCCGGTCACACGAAACCCTCAAACGCGCGACCGCCTGGCTGCTGATCGCGGCGATGATCAATCCCGGGCCGGCGATCGCACAGGTGGTCTCCAACACGCCCGTGCGCGACACGGCGATCTACCTGTCGACGACCGCCAGTGGTGCCGCGGAACCGAACATCCTGATCGTGCTCGGCACCAACGACCGGATGAACATCGCCGAGCCCTGGCGCGAGTATCCGGGCGCCTACGACTCCCATGTCGAGTATCTCTGGGCCGATCCGAACCTGATCCGCCCGAGCAACATGATGACCGGCGTCAACGTGGCGATCCCGGACCAGGTCGGCGAACTGCCCGGCCATCCGATCGCCTGGGGACAGTCCGGCGGCATCTCGCTGATGGCGCAGCCGGTGAACCCGACGAGTCCGTGGGGAAACTGGGCCGGGGCGACGATCACCGAACGCCAGCAGCTGCAGGCAGCTGCGCTCGAATCGACGATCAACGGCAAGGCGCTGGCCTCCGACCCCGGTCCGCGCTTCCTGTACCGCAACTACGGCGGCGGGCGCGACGTGCCCTCCAGCGGGGTGTTGTACCCGCGCGTGTGGACCGGTGACTCGAACTGGATCTGGTGGGCCCCGGCAGGCACCCCGGAAGAGTCGCCGCTGCTGTGGTCGGCCTCGTTCAACAAGTTCGCGGGCGGCACGCGCATGATCGGCGGCATCCGTGGCGGCATGCGCTTCGTCGATGGCAACAACAACCCGAGCACCGACAGCTGGCTGAACCGGAACCAGTGCCAGGCGTCCTATCCCGTCCTGACACCCTCCACCGTGTTCGCGCCATCGACGCAGCCGCGCAACGCGGGCAAGTTCCTCAACCAGTCCTGGATGCGCTGGGAGCCGTTCCTGGACCTCGACAACTCGATGGCCTCCGTCTATCCGACCACCGACCAGCCGGCACCGTGGGGCGGTCGCGTGATCGAAGGCTCGTCTGGAACCGGGTCCATCGGCTCGCGCATCACGCCTCGCACCGGCTATGCCAACAACAACACGGCCGCGCCCGCGCTCACGATGGAGAGCGGGCCGGATTTCTGGCCCTGGTGGGCAGGCCCGAACAACCTGTTCCCCACGCAGAACCCGGGCAACGGCGACCGGGGCTTCGCGTCGTTCGGCAACGGTGAACGCTGGATATTCCAGCATCCCGGCAGCTATGGCGCGCCGATCCGGATGTTCGTCGACAACGGTACGCCCGGGCAGGTGAACCCGGGGGATTCACGCTCGGGCTGGAGCCTTCCGCGCGCCGACCTCGGCGGCTACAACTTCTGGTGGAGCGGCGTCGGACACCTGATCGAGGACGCATTCTCCGGCTTCCCGGGTTACGCCGCGCAGAATCCGCTGCGCGAGGTCCTCCAGCAGTACGGCGTTGCCGTGTCCTCGACCACGCCGCTGTCACAGGTGAAGTTCGCCGCGCTGCGGGGCAACCGCGATGCAGCGGGCACCGACTGGTGGAGGGTCACCGGCCTGCCAGCCTATTTCTCGACATCCGTCACCACCGGTTCCATCACGGCCGGCTCGAACCAGCTCACGATCGACCGCAACAATGCGTTCTGGATCGGCCAGCGGATCAACGTTCCCGGTGCCGGCGTCGCGGGTGGCAACCTGCTGGCGCGCGTCGACAACGTGACCGGCGCTGACCGCCGGACCCTCACCCTTTCCGCGGCGGCCGCGACAGCGGTCACCGGAGCCACCATCACCGTCAACCTGCGCCTGTTCGACCGCGATTCGTCGTTCTGCCGCCAGAACTGCGCCGATTCCGAGTCCGCAACCCCGGCCAGCAACAACCCGGTGGATGCCTGGGGTTCGTTCCGTTCCTTCCGTTCGACCGCGTCGACCTGCATCCCGGGCTCGGTGGACGAAGGCGCACCCGGCGTATGCGCGGCCACCGGCACCCCGGCCTGCGGTGCACCCGGCTCGAACGATGTCTACCGCACCGTGCAGCCCAGTGGCTGCTTCTGGACCGGACGGTCTTCGGTGTTCGTGGAAGGCGTCGGCAATGTGTTCCACGGCGGCACCTGCGCCGCCAACTGCACCTCGCGCTTCCCGCATCTCTCCGACTGCGCCGCGGGCCCGACCAGCACCACCTACTGCGGCGCACCGACCGCAGCCAACCGGACCTTCAACGGCGTTACCTACGCGAATGCGACCATCGGCAACGGTGCCAACGGCCAGGGCGACGGCTGCGGCGCGGTGAACGTCGCGGGCAGGCAGCTCAACTGCCTGACCCGGGAAGGCCTGCCCTGCCAGTACGGCCGCGGCTGCGGCCCCGCCGTGCGCTGGGATACGCCCCCGAGCACCGATTTCGCGGTGGTCAACCGCGCACGCTTCGCGGGTTACCTGGTCCACGACTGCCAGGCCGACAACGGCACGGCGGCGAACTTCAACGGATTCATCTCCGCCCGCACCGACCGCACGTTCGGCGCCGAATGGAACAGCACGGTCAGCAATGCAGCGAACACCGCCGCCGCCTATGCCCCGACCGACCCTGGCAGCGCGGTACCGGCGATCGACACCTACTCTGCCAACTACCTCAACTGGAAGTTCGGCCCCCGCGGTCCGAACGGCCATCCGATCGGCCGCGCCACCCGCCTGACTACCGCGAAGTCGGCCATATCGGACCTGGTCACCAGCACCAACGGCGTGCGTTTCGGCCTGATGGTGACGAACCGCACCCGCACCGACCTGACCAACGACGGCGGCAACATCGCCTATGCAATGCGCCGCATGGGCACTGACAGCACCGATCCGGACTTTGCCAATCGCGCAACGCTGGTGACCGCGATCAACAACGTCGTGGCCTCCTCGCGTACGCCGCTCACCGAGACGCTCTACGAGGCGATGCTCTATTTCTCCGGGCGAACGCCGCAGTGGGGTACGGACACGTCGACGGCCTTCATCGGCGGTACGGCGAGCCAGGGCCGCGACGCGACTGCCGTGTGCACCGCGATTTCGGCGGACTGTCCCTCGGTCGGCGTCTATCGATCGCCGATGCTGTCCAATCCGACCGTTGCCGCGCCGGCATCGTGCCAGAAGAACTTCGTGGTGATGATCACCAATGGCATCCCCGAGGACGACTGGTCGGCAAACACCCTGCCGGGCAGCCGTGGCGTGCGCAACCTCGCCCACAACAGCACCTCGCCGAACCCGGTCGGTACCTTCGCGCCGGTGCAGGGCGTCGATTCGTTCAACACGGCGACGACCAGCCAGCAGTTCGAGAACCCGGTGACCAACCAGCCCTACGGCCTGCTCGACCAGGGTTCGACCGCCTTCGACGGCGGCTACCTGTGGCTGGACGAACTGGCCTATTTCATGCGCAATGCCGACATGAGCCCGGGGGCACGCATCTTCCCGGGGGACAGCAGCACCGATGCCCTCACGGGTACGCAGGGCATCATCACCTACACGATCGGTTTCCGGGGGGCCTCCTCGCCGGTGGTCCAGCAGGCCGCGGTCAGGGGCGACGGCCTCTACTACGAAGCACAGGACGCACAGGACCTGCGCAACCTGCTGCAACAGGCGATCACCAGCATCACCAGCTTCACCGGCACGCTCGCAGCGGCCACGGTGCCGATATCGGCCTACAACCGGGCGCAGACCGCGCTCGAGGTCTACATGGCGTTCTTCGAGCCGAGCACCAACGTGTCCTGGCGCGGGACGGTCCGCAAGTACGGCATCGGCGTCACGTCGGGCGAATGCGGCAACAATGCACTCGGCAACCCGATCACGTTCTGCCTGATCGGGCAGACCACGCTGCCGAGCGGCAACCGGAACATCGAAGTCTCGGAGCAGATCGGCACCACGGGCGTGTTCGAGCGGCTGATCAGCACGCTGGCGGTCAGCTACTGGAATCCGGTCACCGAGGTCGACGGGCGTGACCCGGCGCGCGGCGGCACGGGCTTCCAGCTGAAGTCCTCCGCGCCCACGATCGTGCCCGGCACCACCAACGGCACCGGTACGCGCAACGTGTACACCAAGCTGTCGACGGTTGCAGCCACCGACCTGACCAACCCGTCCAATGCGGTATCCGGTGGCAATGCCAACATCACCAACGCGATGATGGGGCTGGGTGCGGCCGACACGGCAGGCCGTTACCGCCTGCTCAACTGGATACGTGGCGGAAACATGACGGTGCCCCAGTGCAACGGCGTGTCCTCCTGGCTGCCCTGCGACCAGTGGTCGGCCTGGCCGCATGCCGACGTGCTGCATTCCAAGCCGACGCTCGTGTACTACAACACGACGACCGCGCCACCGCAGCAGACCCTGTTCTACCTGAGCAACACCGGGCTGCTGCACGCCGTGGATGCGAACACCGGCCGAGAGCGCTGGGCATTCATGGTCGAGGAGGCGTTGCCGCAGCTCGGACAGATGCTGGCAAACGGCAACGGCCAGCAGATCCAGGTGGCCGACGGTGCGCCAGCCGTGCATGTCGACGACATCAACGGCAACGGCATCGTCGAGGCAGGCGACCGGGTGATCATCACCTTCGGCCTGCGGCGCGGCGGGCGCTCCATGTACGCGATCGACGTGACCAGCCTGTCCGCCCCGGCGTTCCTCTGGAAGATCACGGCCGATGGTGGCGGCCAGCTCTGCACCGGCAGCTGCTCCAGCCAGCCGCTGTATGCGGAACTCGGGCAGTCCTGGTCCACTCCCGTGGTCGGCCGCGTCGCCGGCGTACCCAACCCGGTCGTGATGTTCGGCGGCGGCTACGATCCCAACCAGGACAACGAGCCGGTCTCGGTCGCTGACACGATGGGCCGCGCGTTCTACGTCGTCGACCTGGTCACCGGCATCCCGATCCGGCGCTTCGACAGCAGCAACGTGCTGGTGAACGGATCGCCAGCCGGCGCGATGACCAACAGCGTGCCGTCCGAGCCGACCGCGCTCGACACCAACGGCGACGGCCTGATCGACCGGGTGTACATCGGCGACACCGCGGCCAACGTGTTCCGCTTCCAGATCTCGGACATCAATCCCTTGAACTGGGCGGGCAAGCTGCTGGCGCGGTTGTCCACCGGCGCGGTGCCCAACCGCAAGATCCTGTTCCCGTTCGCGGTCGTTCCGCAATCGGCGGGCGGCAGCCGGTTCGACGCGATCTACCTGGGCACGGGCGACCGCGAGCATCCATTCAAGCTGTCGTCGGCGGACATCATCGCGATGCTGATCGACCGCGACTTCGGTCCGGTGATGTCGGTCAGTCCGCCGACGCTGTTCACCGACACCGACTTCGTGAAGCTCGCCCATGACGACCTGACCGGTTCGGCACCGCCCGGCGGGACGTCGAAAGGCTGGGCGCGCCTGCTGCCGCCGACGGCAAAGGTCACCGAAGCACCCACCGTGTTCCAGAACATGGTGCTCGCGCCGATCTATGGCAGTGCGTCGTCGATGGGCTTCCCGGCCCTGGTCTCGAGCTGTATCCCGTCGTTCACCAGCCGCATCTACGGATACGCCGGCCTCGACGGTTCCATCACCCTGCTCCCGGGCAACAGCACCAACCAGGCGTTCATCGATGGTGTCTGGTCGCGCAACTTCGTGCCCAGCGGACAGCTGATCCTCCTGCCCGACGGACGGGTCGGCTTCCTGTTCACGAACCCGACGGCTACCTTCGTGCAGGTGGCGGTGGTGGGTGTACCGCAGCGGGTCTACTGGTATCTCGAACCCGGGATCTGACCTGCAGGGGCAGTCCTGCTGACAGGAAGGGCCGGCGAAAGCCGGCCCTTTCGTTCCAGGACCGTTTCCCGCAGGCGCTGGCCACGCCTGACTGTCAGGAAACCCGGCTGGCCGGACCCGCCGGCGGCGGCTGCACCGCTGGTCCGGCACGCCCCTCCGCTCGTCGGCGGCGCCCGGGGCACAGGCTAAAGAACCGCGTTGCCCGGCCGTAACCGACTGCATGGCCAGTAACGGAAAATCCATGCGATCCCGCGCCCGCGGCTTCACCCTGATCGAGATCCTCGTTTCCCTGACGTTGATCGCGGTGGGCCTGCTCGGCCTCGCGCAGCTGATCGTCAAGGGGCAGCGGGCGTCGTTCGAGGCCTACCAGCGGCAGCAGGCGATCGCGCTGGCCAACGACATGCTGGAGAAGATCAAGGCCAACCGCGCGCGCGCGGCCGACTATGCCGTTGCCGCGCCGGTGGCGACGCCGCTGGGCGAGGGCCTGCGCTTCAACGACCTCACGACCGGCACCCTCACCAACTGCGCGGCGGTGCCCTGCACGCCAGACCTGCTGGCGATCTTCGACGCCGCCTACTGGGACGGACTGCTGCAGGGCACCACCGAGACCTTCAATGGTGGCGCCAACAATGCAGGCGGCGCGATCAACGCGCGCGGTTGCGTGGAGGTCGTGGTGGCGGCGGTGGCGCCGAGTACGCTGGCCACCTACCGGGTCACCGTGTCATGGCAGGGCCGCGAGGAAACCGTCGCGCCGACCACCTCCAACTGCGGCAATGGCCTGTACGGCACGGAGACGCGCCGTCGCGTCGTTTCGCTCGACGTGAGGGTCTGACGATGGACGCCCGGATCCATCGCAGGCAACAGGGCTTGACGCTGGTCGAGCTGATGATCGGCATCACGATCGCGCTGGTGCTCACCTTCGGGCTGATGGTGCTGATCATGGGCACCTCGCGCAGCTACAAGACCCAGGACGAATTCGCCCGCCTGCAGGAAAGCGGCGTGACGGCCCTGTCCTACATCGGCGATTCGATCCGGCATGCCGGCTTCTATGGCGTCGGCAATGCAGCGACGCCGGTCGACGCCGCCACCGGTGGGGTAGCCACGACGACCGACTGCGGATCGGCCGCCAACCCGCCGCAGGCGAACTGGGCGCTGAACGCCCTCGCGCCGATGGTCGGCTTCAACGGGCTCACGCCAATCACCGTCAATGCCACCCTGCCCTGCGTACTGGAGACCAACTTCCAGACCGGCCAGGTCCTGGCCGTGCGCATGGCGACCGGCGAACGCCTGCGGGACCCGAACAACGACGGCAACCTGAGCGATGCGGCGTTCGTCGCCAACCGGATCTACATCCAGGGCAACGCGACCGGCGCGATCCTGTTCCGCGGGAGCGACTACGGAACCCTGCGCGGCGCGTCGCTGTCGCGGCGCGTCTTCGGCGGGGCCGATGCCCCGATCTTCGAGTACCAGGCGCACCTCTACTACATCCGCCCCTGCAGCCGGCCGGCAACGCCACCGGGTTGCCAGGCGACCGACGACAACGGACGGCCGATCCCGACCCTGGTCCGCCAGGAACTCGAAGGCGCGACGATGGTCGAGCGGCCGCTGGTGCAGGGCGTGGAACTGATCAACTTCCTCTACGGCCTCGATGCCGATGGCGATGGCGTGCCCGACCGATTCACCGCCACGCCGGCGGGCGGCGACTGGGCCACGGTGGTCGTGGTGCGGGTGTCGGTGCTGGTGCGCGACCCGATGGCGACGGCCGGCTACGACGACACCGGCAAGCTGTACGACCTGAACGGCGATGGCGTGCCTGACTTCACCTGTACGCCGAACGTGAACTGCGGATTCAGGCGCCACGTCTTTACCCAGAATTTCCAGGTACGCAACGTCGCGCAACGGCGAGGGGCGTGAAATGAGGCATGACCGGCACATCTTCGGGCATTCCGAGCGCGGTGCTGCGCTCGTGGTGAGCCTCATCCTGCTGGCCGTGATGACCCTGCTGGTCGTCTCGACGATGCGAACCTCGATCCTGCAGCTGCGCATCAGCGGCAGCAGCGAGACCCTGTCCGTCAACCTCGCCAACGCCGAGGTTGCGATCGCCGACTTCGTCGACTCGAACATCGGCCGGTTCGCGCCCGGGTTCCTGGCGCTGCCTGCGGCGTCCGGCGGGGCGCTCTACCCGACCACGGCGCTCAACGACAGCACGGTCAACCTGGTGGTGACGCAGGTCGGCTGCGGACCCGCGAACACCTTCATCAGCCAGATGGGACCGGGTGGCCTGCAGGCGGCCCAGTTCGACGTGGCTGCGACCGCCACCGTCGCCCGTGGAGGGCGTTCCACCGTGCACCAGGGCACCGAGTCACTGGCACCGCCCGGCTCCTGCTGAGCAACCGGCACCCTACCGAACGCAACGAGGCTTGCCATGAACC
>JAIENF010000437.1 GCA_019751575.1 Burkholderiales bacterium | reverse complement strand
TTTCGGTCAGCCCGTCGACCTGCGCGACGCTGCGTGCCACATGCAGCAGGGCTGCATGGGACAGCCGTCCGATCTTGGACTCGCCGGTGGTGCCGGACGTATGCAGGACGACTGCGATGTCCGCCGTCAGTCCCGCGTCGATCGCCGATTCGACTTCCGCCAGGCGGTCCTTGCCGTGGGCCAGGAACGATTCGCAGGATCGGAGTCCCGGGTGCTGGTAGAGGCGGAGGCCCCGCTCGCTCAGGTAGATGATGTCCGCCAGCTCCGGTACCAGGGTGCGTGCCTGAAGGAGCTTGTCGACCTGCTCCTGGTTCTCGGCGAAGGCAAACCGGATGCTCAGGCGCCGGAGCAGCGGTGCCAGCTCCGCTGCGGTCTCGTCATCGTGCATCGGCACCGGGATCGCGCCGATCGCCTGCGCGCCCAGCATGGCGAAATAGATCTGGGGCCGGTTGCGCCCGACGATCGCGACCTGCTCGCCCCGGCCGACGCCGGCCGCGAGCAGTGCCGCGCCGAACCGGCCGGCCTCGGTGGCCACCTGTCGCCAGGTCCACGTCTGCCAGATGCCCAGCGACTTGTGGCGCAGCGCTGGATGCTCGGGGCGCGCGCGGGCCTGCGCGCGAAGCAGGCGCGCAAAGGTATCGGCGATGCCGACGTCGGCCATAGTGGTTCACTCCTCCCCGGCAACGGCTGTGCGGCAGACCGGACGCGCAGCAGCGTTGCGTGTTTCAGGCCGATTCCAGTGGTTGCCGGATCGCCCTTCAATGTTGTCGTTGTCGTTGCCCGAACTGCGCGCGCATGCACAGCTCGTCCGCCGCGCGACTTGTGTCACCTGATCTCGCAGGGTGAGAGGCAATGTCGCTCGCGTGATCCTGCATTCCAGAACGCGTCGGGTTGGAACCGGAAGGCTGGAATAAAGTTCCCGTGAGCGCAGAAAGTTTTTCGCCCTGAGTCAGCGCGCATGCCGATTGCTGCGCGACCCTGAACAACAGGCGTGTGCGAGAATCGGCAATCTGGCTTGCAAAGGCTTGCCGCGTCATTCAGGAGGAAAATTTTGAAGCTTCTCGTACTGCCGGGCGACGGCATCGGCCCCGAGATCACCGATGCGACGCTCGCCGTCTGCAACGCCGTCGATGCCCGCTTCGGGCTTGGCCTGAAGTACGACCATGACCTGATCGGCTTCCCCGCGCTGGAGAAATTCAAGTCCACCTTCCCGGACCATGTCCGGGCAAAGGTCGCCGACAACGACGGCGTGATCCTCGGTCCGGTGTCTCACCTCGACTACCCGCCGCGCGACCAGGGCGGCATCAACCCGTCGGGCGAGTTCCGGGTGAAGTGGGACCTGTACGCGAACATACGGCCGGCGAAGAGCCGCATGGGCCTGTCGCGCGTCGGCGTGCCGATGGACCTGATCATCGTGCGCCAGTGCACCGAGGGCTTCTACGCCGACCGCAACATGTTCATGGGCGTGGGCGAGTTCATGCCGACGCCGGACATCGCGATCGCCGTGCGCAAGATCACCGCCGAGGCCTCGCGCAAGATCGCCATCGTCTCGTTCGAGCTGGCGCGCGGGCGGCGGAAGAAGGTCACCATCGTGCACAAGCACAACGTGATGAAGATGTCCGACGGCCTCTGGCTGCGCGAGGCGCGCGCGGTGGCGAAGGACTATCCGGATGTCGAGGTGGAAGAGAAGATCGTCGATGCGATGGCGGCGCTGCTGGTGCGCGATCCGTCGAAGTTCGACGTGGTGATGGCCGAGAACATGTTCGGCGACATCCTGTCCGACGAAGCCGGCGAGCTTTCCGGCAGCCTCGGCCTTGCCGGGTCCACCAACCAGGGCGACAACTTCTGCGTCGCCCAGGCGCAGCACGGCTCCGCGCCGGACATCGCCGGCAAGGGGATCGCCAACCCGGTATCGTTGATGCTTTCGGCCGGGATGCTGTTCGACTGGTTCGGGCGGCGGACCGGCCGGACGAACCTGCTCGATGCCGCCGCCGCGATCGAACGTGCGATCGACTCGGTGGTGGTCGATCCGAAGCGCCGCACCGGCGACCTCGGCGGACCGCTCGGCACTGCCGCGTTCACCGCTGAAGTCGTGCAGGCTGTAGCCTCCGCCTGAACGGGACCCGCCCCAATGACCTATCGCATCGGACTCATCCACGCGACACCGCTGGCGGTCGCGCCGATCAACGACGCGCTGCGCGCAGGCATGCCGGGTGCGCTCGCGATGAACGTGCTCGACGACTCGCTTGCATTCGACCGCGCTGCGCCCGGTGGCATGCAGGTGGATTTCGCGCCGCGCTTCCGGGCCCTGGCCGACTACTGCGTCGCGCAGCGCGTCGACGGCATCATCTACACCTGCTCCGCGTTCGGCGAGGCGATCGACGCGGTGCGGCGTGAGGCATCGTTGCCGATGCTCAAGCCGAACGAAGCGATGGTCGAAGAGGCGGTGGCGGCCGACATGCCGATCGTCGTGCTCGCTACCTTCGCGCCCAGCATCCCGTCGATGGAAGTCGACTTCCGCGAGGCGATCGGTCCCGGCGGCCGGATGCCGGAACTGATCGGCGTGCATGTGCCCGATGCGCAACGCCTGCTCGGGGAAGGCGACGGCGCGACCCATGATCGGCTGGTCGCCGAAGCCGCCGCCCGCTACAAGGGGCGCGGTCGCCTGCTGCTGTGCCAGTTCTCGATGGCGCGGGCCGCGGCGGCGGTCGAGGCGGCGACCGGCGAGAAGCCGTTGACCAGCCCCGAGAGCGCGGTGACGAAGATGAGGCGCGCGCTGCAGGGCTGACGCGCAGCCTCAGTGGGTTCCAATCAGCCGGCAGGCTTCGAGGTCGAGGCGGCGTGGTGCGCCAGGCCTGGTTGCCTCGGGAGCGATCCGTTCCAGCTGGGCTCGCAGCGTGCGCAGCATCTCGGCTGGCGCCTCGATATGGGGAACATGGCCGACGCCGGGCAGCACGTCGATCGTCGCACCCGGAATCAGGCCGGCGATCCGCTGGCCTTCGGCCACCGGCACCACGCTGTCGGCCTCGCCGAACACGATGCTCACCGGGCGCGGAATGCTGCGCAGGCCTTCGGCGTGCCGGCTCAACGCCTCCATGTCGGGTTCCAGCAGGAATGGCAGCCAGTCGGCATAGCCCGGCGTAGTGCCTGCCCGTCGCAGTGGCCGTCGCAGGATGTCGGCCTGGGCTTCGGTCGCGGCAGCCTTCTGCTCGAGCATGGAGGCGAGGAACCTTCGTGCCAGCATCGGGTTGCTCAGCGTCGCAGCAGTCAGCATCCGGGTCAGTGTTTCCGAGCCCAGGATGAGGTCGACGAGGCCCGATGCGGGAATGGGTTCTTCGCCATCGGGCGGCAGCGCCAGGGCCGGCGATACCAGCACCGCGCCCACCAGGCGCTGTGGATGGCGGAGCAGGGCCTCGACCACCGGTCCAGCGCCGAACGAATGGCCGAGCAGTACGCCGCGGCAGGCATCGAGTTCATCCAGCACGCCGACCAGGCGAGCGGCCTGGTCGGCCCGGCTGTAGCGCGCTTTCGGGTCGCGGTCGGAGAAGCCGAAGGGCGGCAGGTCTACCGCCACGACCCGATAGCCGGCTTTCGCAAGTTCCTGGCCGATGCCGGCCCAGAAACCGCTCCAGGCGCCGGTCCCGTGGCTGATCAGGATCGGCGTTGCATCGCCGGGGCCCCACTCCTGGACGAAGACCCGCCCGAAGGTCGGGTCCAGAGGGAACGTGGCCAGCAGCCTTCCCGTGGCCGGGGCAGACGTTTCCTGCACTTCCGTCTCGCGCGCGGCGGCGAGCCAGTCGAAGGCGGCCAGCACACAGAAGCAGGCTGCCAGGAGCAGCGCAGTCGCCCCGACCAGTGCACGCCCCAGCGTTGCGGGTCGCAGGCGCGTGTGCCAGGCAGGCCTGCGACGCGGCGGTGACTGGGTTACGCTCGAGGAAGGTTCCATTCGATCATGTTGCATTGCACAGCGCCGGATGATGCCTCTTTCATGTCCGATCCGCACCACCGTCGGGTGCGCGACGACCCACTCCAGGTTCCGTCCTCTCCTTGACCACTGATCCGGGGCTGGTGCCGCTTCCATTCGATCGCGCAGCGATCCGCCGCGCGATCGTCCGCGGTTCGCTTGCCGTCGCTGGATGGCTGCTGCTCGTCGTCGCACTGACGCCGCTGTTCCCGATGTCGGACACAGTGATCGCGATCGGCCCGCCGGAAAGGCTGTTGCGCGCCTTGCCCGAGGGCGGGGTGGTCACCCTGGCAGCGGGATCGGTTTCGCTGGCGCTGGCGGTCGAGACCCCGGCGCAAGTGCGCAGCCTTTACCGCGCAGGCGCCTGGCTGGTACTTCCGGCGACGCGCGGGGCCTGCATCGAGCAGGCGCGCGCCGCTCCGCGGCCGATGATGTAGGGTCGACCGGCCCGACAGTCGGGCCGCTGTTGCATCACGTTCATGTTGCGCTGATACACTCCGCACCGCTCTGCTGTCTACCCTGTCAATCAGGAGTACAAAATGAAGTCATTCGGGAAACCCCTCCAGGCCGCGAAGCCGGCGTCCGTCGGCCCCGTGTTCGCCGCCGCAGCCCTCGTGTTCGGCACGCTCGCCATGTGCACCGCCCCGGCCGCCGCCGCCGACAACTTCCCGCAGAAGCCGATCCGGATCATCGTGCCGTTCCCGCCCGGCGGCGGCACCGATTTCGTCACGCGCGTGATCCAGCAGCCGCTGTCCGATCTGCTCGGGCAGCAGGTGCTGATCGACAACCGGGGTGGCGCGCAGGGGATCGTGGGCACGCAGATCGGCGCGCGCTCCTCGAACGACGGCTATACGCTGGTCATCGCCGAGATCGGGGCGACGGCGGTCGCACCGCCGATGAGTCCGAAGCCGCCGTTCGACGCCATCCGCGACTTCGTGCCGGTCGCCATGCTGGTCGAACAGCCCTACCTGATGAGCATCCATCCGTCGGTGCCGGCGAAGAACCTCGCCGAGTTCGTCAAGCTGGTGCAGGCCAGCCCGGGCAAGTTCAATTTCGGCTCCGGCAATGCGACCGCGCATGTCGCACAGGAAGTGTTCTATTCGACGGCCAAGCTGAAGATGACCCACATCCCCTATCGTGGATCGGGCCCGGCCATGGCGGCCCTGCTGTCGAACGAGGTGCAGGTGATCTTCTCCGGCCCGACCGCGGCGCTGCCACAGATCAAGGCGGGCAAGGTTCGGCCGCTGGCGGTGACCTCGCCGAAGCGGTCGGGTGAACTGCCGGACGTGCCGACGATGGCGGAGCTCGGCTACAAGGGCTTCGAGATCCGCGGCTGGTACGGGTTGATGGCGCCGGCCGGCACGCCGCGTGCGGTGGTGATGCGCCTGAACGAGGCGATCAACAAGGTGCTCTCCGGCGGTCCGGCCGCGCAGACCCTGAAGGATCGCGGCTTCGATCCGACGCCGATGTCGCCGGATGAATTCGGCAAGTACCTGCGCGCGGAAGTCGCACGCTGGGCCAAGGCGGTGAAGCAGTACGAAGTGAAGGCCACCGACTAGCAGGCGCGGGTTCCGGGGCCGGCCACGGGTGCAGGGAACAGGCGGCCGGAGCAGACGACCGGCCCCATAAGCTGAGACAATCCCCGGTCGTCTTTCCGGGGATCGTGTCCGCCGCTTCGCAGCGGGCGAAGCCATGTACCTGCTCGCGTTCGTCACGATGATCGTCCAGGGCTCCCAGATGGGGAGCCGGGTGCTGGCCACCCTGTTCGCGCTGGAACTGGACACGAGCAAATGGACGATCGGGCTGCTGATCGCCTCCTATTCGGTCCTGCCGTTGCTGCTGGCCATCTATGCCGGCCGCGTCGCCGACCGCCTGGGCACGCGCAAGCCGATGCTGTTCGGCATCGTGTCGATGACGCTCGGATTGCTGGTGCCGTTCGTGTTTCCGACACTGACCGGCCTGTTCGTGTCGGCGACGATGGTCGGCCTGGGCTTCGCGTTCTACAACGTGTCGACCCAGAGCCTGGCCGGGCAGTTCGGGCCGAAGGCCGATCGCACGCGCAACTTCGCGACCCTGTCGCTCGGCTATTCCGCATCCAACCTGATCGGACCGGTGACCACCGGCTACCTGATCGAGTGGTATGGCCACTCCGACGCGTCCGGCTTCCTCGCCGGTTCGATGTTCTTCGCGCTGGTCGTGCTGTATTTCTGCCGCTCGCTGAACACGGTCCCGTCTACCGATGCCAGCGGCAAGCCCGGCAGTTCCTTCGACCTGCTGTCCAACCCGGAACTGCGCAAGATCCTGATCGCCAGCGCACTGATCGTGACCGGCTGGGACCTGTTCACCTTCTACGTGCCGATCTACGGGCACAACATCAACCTCTCCCCGGCGGAGATCGGCAAGATCCTGGGCGCCTTCGCCGTCGGCGGATTCGTCATGCGTGCCTGCCTCGGGCCGCTCACCACGCGCTTCCGGGTGCGCCCGGTGCTGATGACCGCGATGTTCTTCGGCGCTGCGATCTACGTCGTGTTCCCGTTCATCGAGAACTATGCGCTGCTGCTGCTGTTCGCGTTCCTGGCCGGCGGCGCGCTCGGCACCGGCCAGCCGCTGACGCTGGCGATGGTGTTCAACCGATCGCCGGAGGGCCGGGGGGGCGAGGTCACCGGGCTGCGGCTGGCGATCAACAACATGACCCACGTGATCGTGCCGGTGGGTGCCGGTGCGCTGGGCACGCTGGTCGGCGTGGCGCCGGTGTTCCTGCTGGCGTCGGCCTTCCTGGTGGTCGGCGGCCTGATGAGCCGGCGCGCCTGACTACTGTACGTCGCGCAACCGGACCTGGGCTTCGAACAGCCGCTTCTTCGCCGCCTCGACCGCCGCTTCGAGTCGGCGCACGCGTTCCAGGTACTGCTCGGTCGGGCGGCTGCGCACCCCGCCGATGCCCTGGCGGTCTCCGGGCTGGTCGGTCTCCTGTCCGGCAACCAGCGCCTTCTGCGCCGCTTCGAGGTCGCGTTCCGCGGCATTGACCGCGTCCATCGCCTTCTGGCGCTGGGCTTCGCGTGCCTGCTGGCGCAGGCGGAATTCCTCGCTCTGGCGCGCGGTCTCGGCACGCCGGGCTTCGGCGGCCGCGCCCGGGTTGCTGCCGGCGGCCGGCCGGTCGACGATCACCTTCGGCGTGACGTCGACCTTGTCGACCGACACCGCGCCGGGGACCGGCTCCTGCGAATAGATGACCCGGCCGGTCGAATCGACCGACTTGAAGATCGCCTGGGCCTGCGCGCTTCCCGCCGCGAACAGCGCGCAGGCGATCAGGCCGGTGGCCACGGGCCGGCGGCGGCGCGGTGTTGATATCAGGGCGGGGGTCATCTGCATCGATCTCTTCCAGGGACATTCGGGCGGTGGCTGCGGCACCTTCGTCGAAGAACGCAGCCGACCCCCGGCGGGCTGACCGCGGAGGATCCCGGTCGGCGGGACCCGGGACGATAACTGCTTATCGGCAGAGTCTGGTCGCGTTGTAGGGGATTTTCAATCGTCAGCCCGCCCGATCGGATGAAATGTGACAGTTTTGTGTCAAAGTCCGGGGTTGTTCGACAATCGCCTGAACCGAAAGACTTTTCCGAAGTGCAGACCCTGCTGAACCTGCTTGCCGCCGTAGCCCTCCTGGTCTGGGGGACGCATATCGTCCGCACCGGGGTGATGCGGGTGTTCGGCGCCGACCTGCGGCGCATCCTCGGTGGCAGCGTCGACAACCGGTTCAAGGCGTTCGGGGCCGGGCTGGGTGTCACCGCAGTGGTGCAGAGCAGCACGGCCACGGCCATGCTCACCACGTCCTTCGTTGGCCAGGGACTGATCGCGACCGCGCCGGCGCTGGCCGTGATGCTGGGCGCCGATGTCGGCACCGCGCTGGTCGCGCAGTTCTTCTCGCTCGACCTCGGCTGGTTGTCGCCCGCGCTGATCCTGGTCGGCGTCGTCCTGTTCCTGTCGCAGCAGAACCGGACTGCCGGCCGCGTCGGCCGGATCGCGATCGGGCTCGGGCTGATCATGCTGGCATTGCGGCTGATCACCGAGACCGCGGCGCCGCTGACCGAGGCGGCCGAGGTGCGCGTGCTGTTCTCGACGCTCACCGGCGACCACGGGCTGGACATGCTCCTGGGCGCGCTGTTCACGATCGCCGCCTATTCGAGCCTGGCGATCGTGCTGCTGGTGTCGACGCTGGCCGCGAGCAACCTGATTGCGCCCGACGTGGCGATCGGGCTGGTGCTCGGGGCGAATCTCGGGGGTGGCCTGCTCGCGGTGCTGGCCAGCCTGCGCGCCGGCGTCGCGGCCCGGCGGGTGGCGCTCGGCAACTTCGGATTCAAGATCACCGGCTGCATCATCGCGCTGGTCATGCTCGATCCGCTGCTCGCCGGCCTCGCGGCCTTCGATGCCGATCCCAGCCGGATGGCGCTCAACTTCCACCTCGCCTTCAACCTGTTCCTCGCGGTGCTGTTCATCGCCTGGATCGGCCCGATCGGGCGGCTGCTCGAGCGCCTGCTGCCGGTGCCTGCGCCGACCGGCAACGACGCCAGCGTGGCGCGCTACCTCGACCCCGTGGCCCTGGGCACGCCGACGCTGGCGATCGCCTGCGCTGCGCGCGAGGCATTGCGCCTGGGCGACCTGATCGAGTCGATGCTGAAGAACCTGCTGCTGGTGCTGCGCGACAACGACGGCGATGCCGCGCAGTCGCTGCGCAAGGCCGACGACGACGTCGACAAGCTCTACACCTCGATCAAGCTGTTCCTGACGCAGATCAGCCGCGAGGCGCTGGAAGAGAAGGAAGGCCGGCGCTGGGCCGAGATCATGTCGATCACCATCAACCTCGAGCATGTCGGCGACATCGTCGACAAGAACCTGCTCGAGATGGCCGAGAAGAAGATCCGCAAGCGGTTGTCCTTCTCGGACGCGGGCATGGCCGAAATCTGCGAACTGCACGGGCGCGTGCTGGCGAACCTGCAGCTCGGCCTGAACGTCTTCATCAATGGCGACCTCGCCTCGGCGCGCCGGCTGCTGGCCGAGAAGGAGCAGATCCGCGAGCTCGAGCGCACGTTCGCCGATTCGCACCTGAAGCGCCTGGCCGACAACACGCTGCAGAGCATCGAGACCAGTGCGTTGCACCTCGACATCCTGCGTGACCTGAAGCGCATCAATTCGCATATCGCATCGATCGCGTATCCGATCCTCGAACAGGCCGGTGCACTGGCGCCGACGCGCCTGCGCCCGGCGATACCGGGAGCCGCCGCGCGCGCCGGCACGCCACCGCAGGAAC
>JAIENF010000806.1 GCA_019751575.1 Burkholderiales bacterium | reverse complement strand
CCTGGGCTTCATGTCGTTCTTCGTCAAGGCGGCGGTCTACGCGCTGAAGAAGTTCCCCGCAGTCAATGCGTCCATCGACGGTCCCGATATCGTCTACCACGGCTACTACGACATCGGCGTCGCCGTTTCCAGCCCGCGCGGGCTGGTGGTGCCGATCGTGCGCGATGCCGACCGCAAGACCATGGCCGACATCGAGAAGGAGATCAACGAACTGGGCAAGCGTGCACAGGACGGCAAGCTCACGCTCGAGGAACTCACCGGCGGCACCTTCTCGATCTCCAATGGTGGCGTGTTCGGCTCGATGCTCTCGACGCCGATCATCAACCCGCCGCAGAGCGCGATCCTCGGCGTGCATGCGACCAAGGATCGTCCGGTCGTCGAGAACGGCCAGATCGTCATCCGGCCGATGAACTACCTCGCGATGTCGTATGACCACCGGATCATCGATGGCCGCGAAGCGGTGCTGTCGCTGGTCGCCATGAAGGATGCCCTCGAGGATCCTTCGCGCCTTCTGCTGGACGTCTGACCATGGCCAAGCAATTCGATGTAGTCGTGATCGGCGGCGGTCCCGCCGGATATGTCGCCGCGATCCGGGCCGGGCAGCTCGGCCTTTCGGTCGCCTGCGCCGAGTCCAACCCGTATGCAGACCCGAAGGGCGAGCCGCGGCTCGGCGGCACCTGCCTGAACGTGGGCTGCATCCCGTCCAAGGCGCTGCTGCAGTCGTCGGAGAACTACCACCTGCTGCACGACGGGTTCGCGCAGCACGGCATCACCGTGTCCGGCGCGAAGATCGACATTTCGACGATGGTCGGGCGCAAGAACAAGATCGTCGACCAGTTCACCGGCGGCATCAAGGGCCTGTTCCGCAAGTACAAGGTCACCTTCATCCCGGGGCACGGCAAGTTCGTGGCCGCAGGGGGCGCCAGCTGGAAGCTCGACATCGGCGGCGAGGCGGTCGAGGCGAAGCACGTGATCGTCGCCACCGGATCCCGTTCCCGGCCGCTGCCCGGCGTGCCGGTCGACAACGAGACCATCGTCGACAACGTGGGCGCGCTCGACTTCAAGGCGGTGCCGAAGAAGCTCGGCATCATCGGCTCCGGCGTGATCGGGCTCGAACTCGGCTCGGTGTGGAAGCGCCTCGGTGCCGAAGTGACCATCCTCGAAGCGCTGCCGACCTTCCTCGGCGCCTGCGACGAGTCGGTGGCGAAGGAGGCCTGGAAGGTGTTCACGGCGAAGCAGGGCCTGGACATCAAGCTGGGCTGCAAGATCGGTGAAGTGAAGAAGGGCAAGTCCGGCGTGTCGATCGCCTACGAGCAGGATGGCAAGGCGACGACGCTCGACTGCGACAAGCTGATCGTCTCGATCGGCCGCATCCCGAACACCGACGGCCTCGCGGCCGACGCGGTCGGCCTGAAGCTCGACGCGCGCGGCTTCATCGAGGTCGACGGCCACTGCCGCACCACGCTGCCGAACGTCTATGCGGTCGGCGACGTCGTGCGCGGCCCGATGCTCGCGCACAAGGCGATGGAAGAAGGCGTGATGGTCTCCGAGATCATCGCCGGCCAGGCCGGCCATGTGAACCTCGACACCGTGCCGTGGGTCATCTACACCTCGCCCGAGATTGCCTGGGTCGGCAAGACCGAGCAGCAGCTCAAGGCCGAAGGCGTCGCCTATCGCACCGGCCAGATCCCGTTCATGGCCAACGGCCGTGCGATGGGAATGGGAGACACCACCGGCTTCGTCAAGATGATCGCCGATGCGAAGACCGATCGCATCCTGGGCGTGCACATCATCGCCGCGCACGCCTCGGAACTCATTTCCGAGGCAGTCGTCGCGATGGAGTTCTCGGCGAGCTCGGAAGACCTTGCCCGGATCGTGCATGCACATCCGACGCTGTCGGAGGTGATCCATGAGGCTGCGCTTGCGGTGGACAAGCGTTCGCTGCACTTCTGAACGCGAACGTCCAGGCAGGGCGGCCCGTGGCTGAGGTCGAGGCGGCGCGGGCTGCGCCGCCCGTCCCCCCGCCGTTGCTCCCGCCTTCGCTGCCCCCGCCGGCGGACGGCACCCTGCTTGCCGCCTGGGTGCGCCGGCATGCGGCCGGCCACGGCTACACGCTCGATCCGGCCCAGGAGGCCACCTTGCCCGCGTTCGGCCGGGTGTTCGACGGGCTGGCGGAACTCGAGCGCGCCGACCGTTCGCTGATGCGGCTCCTTTCCCGGCGGCGCAGCGTGCGCGGCCTCTACCTGTGGGGCGGGGTCGGACGCGGCAAGAGTTTCCTGATGGACACGTTCTTCGCCGTGGCGCCGACGCCGCGCAAGAAGCGCGTCCACTTCCACCGCTTCATGCAGGAGATCCACCACCGCCTGCGCGACCTGCAGGGGCGCGCGAATCCGATGCGCCAGGTGGCGCGGCTGATCGCCGAGGACGCACGGCTGCTGTGCCTGGACGAGTTCCATGTCACGGACATCACCGACGCGATGCTGATGCGCAACCTGCTGGAAGGGTTGGTCGAAGAGGGCGTGGTGCTGGTGACCACGTCGAACGCGCGGCCGGACGACCTCTACCGGAACGGCCTGCAGCGCAGCGGCTTCCTGCCGGCGATCGACCTGCTGAAGCAGCATCTCGAGGTGATCGAGGTCGCCTCCGAAGTCGACTACCGGCTGCGCGCGCTGCATGCGGGCGGCGTCTACCACTCGCCGATCGATGCAACCGTGGAAGCAAGGCTCGAGGCGGAGTTCCTGGCGCTGGCCGGCGAGCCGGGCGAGGGCGGGGTGTCGATCGAGGTCGATGAACGTGCGTTCGTCGCCCGGCGAGTCGCCAGCGGCACCGCATGGTTCGACTTCCGGATGCTCTGCGACGGTCCGCGGGGCAAGTCCGACTACATCGAGCTCGCCCGGCGCTTCCATACGATCATCGTGTCCGGCGTGCCTGCGCTCACCGCCGCCGAGCGTGACGTCGCGCGCCGCTTCGTGTGGATGATCGACGAGTTCTACGACCGGCGCGTCAAGCTGATCCTGTCGGCCGAGGTGCCGGTCGAAGGCCTGTTCGTCCGCGTGCCCCTCGACGATGTCTACAAGGAGCAGAAGGGCAGCGGCGAGTTCGACCGCACGGTGAGCAGGCTGGTCGAGATGCAGTCGGTCCACTACCTGGCGGAACCCCACCTGCCCTGAAGGCGCGGCTGCAACGGGCTTCCGGGTTTCGCGCCGGCCGCCTGTCCTGCAGTGCCTGGCTGCGGTAACCTCTCGCGGTCGCGTGGCTCGCGCGACTTCATTTGCCGGAGTGCACGATGGTCCTGCTGGTCAATACGCCGACGGAGAACGGCAGCGCCTGGCGCGAGATGTTCCTGAAGCTGGACCCCTCGCTCGAGGTGCGGGTCTGGCCCGACGTCGGCGATCCGGCGCAGGTCGAGGTGGTGTTCGCCTGGCGCCACCAGCACGGCGACCTTGCGCGCTATCCGAACCTGCGCGCCGTGTTCTCGCTCGGCGCCGGCGTCGACGGCGTGCTCGCCGACCCGGCGTTCCCGCGCCAGGTGCCGCTGGTACGCATGGTCGACCCGAACCTCGGCGTGCTGATGACCGAGTACGTGCTCGCGGCGGTGCTTCGCCATCACTGCGAGCTCGACCACTACCAGCGGCTCCAGCAGTCCGGGCGCTGGGAGAAGCGGGTGCGGCCGTTCGCCGGCGACCGCGTGGTCGGGGTCATGGGCATGGGGGAACTGGGCGCGCGTGCCGCCGGTGCGCTGGTGGGGCTGGGCTTCAACGTGCGCGGCTGGTCGCGCCGCATCCGCACGCTGCCCGGGCTAGAGACCTTCGCCGGGGAAGCCGGACTCACCGCCTTCCTCGCCGGCACGCAGATCCTCGTCTGCCTGTTGCCGCTCACCGCGCAGACGCGTGGCATCCTGGGCGCATCGACCTTCTCCTGCATGCCGCGCGGCAGTTGCGTGGTCAATGCGGCGCGCGGCGGCCACCTCGTCGATGCCGACCTGCTGGCCGCCCTCGAGGGGGGGCAGCTGTCGGGCGCGACGCTGGACGTGTTCGAGACCGAACCGCTGCCGGCCGGCCACGCGTTCTGGACGCATCCGCGAATCCTGGTGACGCCGCACATCGCCAGCGTGACCAGCCTGCCTACGGCCGCCGCGCTGGTAGTCGACAACCTGAAACAGTGGCGCGCCGGCGGTGCGCTGCGCAACGTGGTGGATCCCGACCGGGGCTATTGAACGGCACCGGCGCGCGACGACGGTCCCCGCATCGCGTACGCAGGCTTTCTCCGGCGGTCGTCGCCGGAGCCGGTGTTAGCATTCGACAGCAGGCCGTCAGGCTCTGCAGGAAGCGCACCCGGCGGCGATCGCTGCTACCGAGGTGCTGGTCGCAAGGATCCCAAGGACGGAGACACGCATGAACAGGATTTTTCGGACGCACGGGCCCGTGCAGGCTGCCCGCGGCGACCGCCGCAGACGATTCGCCGCCGGCCTGGCCGGCGTTGCCATTGCCGGAACCTTCTGCGGGCCGGTGTTAGCCCAGGCATGGCCGGTCAAGCCGGTGCGCTGGATCGTTCCCTTTTCGTCGGGTGGCGTGGCCGACATCCCGGCGCGCATCATCGGCCAGAAGCTGTCCGAGGCGCTTGGCCAGCAGATCGTGATCGAGAATCGCCCGGGTGCCGGCGGCACGCTCGGCTCGGAGGCCGTCGCGCGCGCGCAGCCGGACGGCTACGCCTGGCTGGTGGTCTCCAACACCAACGTGATCAACGCAGCCCTGTACACGAAGCTGCCGTACGATCCGGTGAAGGACTTCACCCCGGTGATCCATTTCGCGTCGACGCCGAACGTGCTGGTGGTCCATCCGTCGTTCCCGGCGAAGAGCGTGAAGGAATTGATCGACGTGGCGCGCAAGCGCCCGAAGCAGATCTTCTACGCGTCCTCCGGCAACGGCAGTTCGCAGCACCTGTTCGCGGCGCTGTTCGAGTCGCTGGCCAAGGTCGACATGGAGCACGTGCCGTTCAAGGGCAGTGGCCCGGCCATCGCGGCACTGGTGGGCGGCGAGGTCTCCATGTCGTTCACCGGCATGAGCGCCGTGCTGCCGTTCATCCGTTCCGGGAAGCTCAGGGCGCTGGGCGTGACCACCCCGCAGCGCAACGCGGCGCTGCCCGATGTGCCCGCGATCGGAGAGCAGGTGCCGGGCTACGAGGCCACGCTGTGGCTCGGCCTGCTCGCGCCGGCCAACACGCCGCGCGACATCGTCGGGCGGATGAACGCCGAGGTGGGCAAGGTGCTGAAGGACCCGGGCGTGCGCAAGCTGCTGGTCGACGGCGGCAATGATGTCGTCGGCGGCAGCCCGGAAGAGTTCGGCCGTCTGTTCAATGCCGAACTGGCGAAGTGGGCGAAGATCGTGAAGGCGGTCGGCGCGAAGATCGACTGACGCGCGGGGCATCGATCCGGCGGGCACCGCGCACGGTGCCCGCCGATCCGTCCATCCGGTCGCCGCGCACGGTCTCGCGGCGAACCGGGGGCGCTTCGTTCAGCCGCGGTACAGCGGTTCCGGCTGGGTGAAGAACGAATGCAGGATGTGGTAGCACATCAGGTAGTTCTTCTGCTGGAAGCTCGCGTGCGAGATGCCGGCCATCATCGCGAACTGCTTGTCCGGGTTGGGCAGCCGCTTGAAGAACTCGATCAGGTCGTCCAGGGCGGCGATGCCGTCGAATTCACCGCGCATGAGCAGCGTGGCCGCGTGGATCTTCGCCGGATCGACGACCGGCAGCTTCGAGCACATGTCGACGTAGGTGCCGGTGGGCATCTCGTGGTCGAGCGCGAGGATCGCGTCGGCGAAGGCCTCGACGGTCGCCGTGTCCGCGCAGCCGGGGTGGTCGCGGTTGAAGATCGAGTGCACGAACGCGCGGTCGATCGGGCGCTTCTTGATGGCGATGAAGTCGGCCAGCTTCTTCTTGCGCTCGACCAGCGTCGGCGCGCCTTCGCCGGTCCAGACGAAGGCGTCGAGCGCGAGTCGCGACACGCGCTCGGGGTTGCGCTCGGCGAACATGGCCGCGCGCAGCGCGCCCGACGAGATGCCGTACACCATGAACTGCTTCGTCCCGCGCGTCTTCATGATGTAGTCGCTGGCCGCCTTCACGTCGTCGGCGCCGTTCGAGATGTCGAAGTAGATGTCGCGCGACTTGTCGGAGCGGCCATAGCCTTCCATGTCGACGCACCAGTTGTCGAAGCCGCGCTTGGCGAACCAGTCCATCACCGAGGAGTCTGGCCGGCCGGGAACGGTCAGGTCGAACGTCGGCGTGGAGGCCATCGACGAGCCGTGCACCCAGAGGATCGTGCCATTGCTGCCGCTGCCCGGCACTGCACGCTTTTCCCACAGGTAAAGCTTGATGTCGCCCTTCCGTGTCCAGTGCTCCTGGCCGGTAACGGTGGTCTCGGTGGTGGTCATCGGTGTGGCTCTCCTCGGGTTGGCGTATCTTGCCGGGCAGGTGGCCCGGACATGGGCTGCGACGGGCGCTGGAACATGTCGCGCGGCATCAGGAAGACGAAGCAGTTGGCCAGCACGATCGTCCCGGCCAGGAAATAGAACACGGCGAACAGGCCCCAGGTATCGGCGACCCAGCCCGCGAGCAGCGGCGCGACCGCGGCGCCGATCGCCTGCGTGCTGAACATGATGCCTACCGCCGAGCCCGACGCCGACGCCGGCGTGGTGTCCAGCATCCATGCCTGGAGCACGGCGCGCACGGCATACAGGAAGAACCCGAGCAGGGCGGTGCAGAACACGAACAGCAGCGTGCCCGGCGCCATCAGCATCACGCCGATCACCACCGCACTCATCAGCATCGAGCCGGCGACGATGCGCGACCGGCCCAGGCGGTCGGAGAGATGGCCTGCGATCGGCGAGGCCGCGAAGCCCGCCGCCTGGAGCACGAACAGGCAGACCCCCACGGCGAAGATCGAATAGCCGAGGTCATGGGCCAGGTACAGCGGCAGGAACACGAGCAGCCCGGTCTGGGTCATCGTGCGGAAGGCTGCGCTGGTGCAGATCATCATCATCGCGCGGTTGCGCAGCAACGCCGCCGACTCGGACATCTGGTCGGACCAGCGCGGGCGCGGGCGCGGCGCCGCCGCGTTCGCCGATTGCACGTCCATCGGCGTCAGGCCCGCTGGCCTGGCATCGCCACCGCGGCCCGTGCGCACCGTAGGCAGCGCGCCCAGCATCGCGAGGATCAGCAGCGAGGCGAACACCCCTGGAACGACGTTCATCACGACCACTTCGCGCCAGGTGAACACCGCGAGCATCGCGCCGACCACCAGCGGTGCGACGGCTTCGCCGACGTTGCCGCCCATGCCATGGACGGACAGCGTGACGCCCTTGCGCGCGGGGTACCGGTCGGCAAGTGTCGATATCGCGGTCGGGTGCCAGATGTTGTTGCCCACCGAAACCAGCGTGACGCAGGCGAGCAGCACCCAGTAGGTGCTGGTGAAGCCCATCAGCAGGTAGGGAAATCCGACCCAGAAGAGCGCGGCTGCCATCATGAGGCCGCGGTTCGCATAGCGGTCGACCAGCATGCCTGCCGGCAGGTTCGAGGCGGCGCCGACCGCGTGCTGCACGGTCATGATGAAGCCGATCTGCACGTAGGAGAGGCCGAGCTCGCTGCCGATCAGCGGCAGCAGCAGGTAGAACGTCGCCGTGTACCAGTGCGTCATCGCATGGCCGGCGGAGATCAGCCACACGTCCTTGAGCCGCATGATGCCGGGTTGCGGGGACTGGGGCAGGGTTGCTAGGCCGGACATCGTGGGGCAGGCGCGTCGCGTCGGATAGGCACGGAAGCCCGGGATGTTAGCACGCGTGCCACGGCCCTCCAGGCCTGCGGCCTGGTTTGCCGGCGATCACGGGGGGGGCGCCCGCGATCGCCGGATCATGCAGTCAGGCCACCGCGTTCATGCTGCGCGCGCGAACAGGCTGGCCGGGTCGTCATGCCCCGTCTCGGCGAGCAGGGCCTCCATGTCCAGCACCAGGACGACCGAGCCGTCGCCCGCCAGCGTCGCACCTGCCACGCCCTTCGGCTTGATCTGGTCGAGCGGCTTGATCACCACGTCGTCCCGGCCGATGAACCCGTCGACGGCAAGCACCAGCGAGGACAGCGCTGCCTGCAGCAGCACGCCGTAGCGCGGCTGCGCCGGCTGCGGCCAGCCGATCAGCCCGGACAGCGTGCGCACCGGGAGCACCTCGTCGCGCACCACCATCGTCGCGCGGCCGGAGACGGCCTGCACTTCGTTGGCGCGGATCGGGATGATCTCGCGAACCATCGACAGCGGCACCGCGAACGGCTGGTCGCCGACCCGGACCACCAGTACCGGCAGGATCGCCAGCGTCAGCGGCAGCGAGATCGAGATCCGGGTGCCGGATCCGGGCTCCGAGGTGATCTCGATGCGCCCGTTCAGCTTCTGGATGTTGCTCTTCACCACGTCCATGCCCACGCCGCGGCCGGACACGCTGGACACTTCGTCCTTGGTCGAGAAGCCGGGCATGAAGATCAGGTGGAGGGCCTGGCGGTCGTCGAGCGAGCTGGCGGCCTCGATGTCCATCAGGCCCTTCTCGACGGCCTTGCGCCGCAGCACGTCCGGGCGCATGCCCCGGCCATCGTCGCTGATCTCGATCACGATATGGTCGCCGGCCTGGCGCGCCGACAGGCGCACCGTGCCCTTCTCGGGCTTGCCCGCCGCCCGGCGGTCCGCGGGCGATTCGATCCCGTGGTCGACCGCGTTGCGGACCAGGTGGACCAGCGGATCGTTCAGCTCCTCGACCATCGTCTTGTCGAGTTCCGTCTCTTCGCCGGTGAGCTCGAGGTCCAGCTCCTTGCCCAGCTGGCGGGCGAGGTCGCGCGCCATGCGCGGATACTTCTGGAACAGTCGCCCGACCGGCTGCATGCGGGTCTTCATCACCGCGTTCTGCAGGTCGCCGACCAGCAGGTCGAGCTGGCTCACCGCCTCGTCGAGCGCGCGGAAGACGTCGATGGACGTCTTGCCCTGCATGATCTCGGTGCGCAGGCAGGTCAGCCGGTTCTTGGTCAGGCCGATCTCGCCGGACAGGTTCAGCACCTGGTCGAGGCGGGCGGTATCGATGCGGATGGTGTTGTCCTTGACCACCAGCTTGTCGGTGTCCCGCCGGCCCGACCGGTCGGCACGCGTGCCGGGCTGGTCGGTGTCGCGCCGGCCGAGCGGG
>JAIENF010000217.1 GCA_019751575.1 Burkholderiales bacterium | reverse complement strand
GTCGGTGGCCCGGTGCCCGGCGAACGCTCCCGCATCACGGCGCTGCATCCGTCGGTGGTCGCGGCCGCGCGCGAGGAAACGGCGGCGATCGCAGTGATCGAGGTGGCGCGCAGGGACCGCATCCCGGTGCCGTCGCTGGGCATCGGCCGGATGTGGACCCGCGACCCCTACGGCGGCGCCAACTTCCTCGGCGTGTCGGTCGAACTGCCGATCTTCGACACGCGGCGCGGCCCGCTGGAGGAGGCACGGGTGGAGGCCAGGGCGGCCGGGCTGCGGCGGACGCTCGCCGAGGCACAGGTCAGCGCCGGCGTCGATCGCTACGAGGCGGTGGTCCAGCGCCGCGCGGACGCACTCCAGCGGTTCGAGACCGACGCTGCCCAGCGGCTGCCGATGCTGCAGGCGATGGCCGAGGACGCCTACCGGTTCGGGCGCGCGAGCATCCTCGAGTGGCTGGACGCGACCCGGGTCCACCACGAGCAGCGGCTGGTCAGGGTCGACCTGATATCAGGGCTGGCGGAGGCGCGCATCCGGCTGCGCGGCGCGCAGGGGCTGCTCGGCACGGACGATCGCTAGCTGCCGGGCGGTCGACGCGGTCACCTGCCGCGCGTGACCGTGGGTCCGGTGAACAGCGAGGTGATCGCCACCTTGCAGATCTCGGGCTGGTCGGGCACCACGTAGAGGATCGGCGTCACGAGTTCCTCGAAGATGCCGCGCAGGCTTCGTGCGCCGGTGCGGTACTCGAGGGCGAGGTCTGCGATCTCCTCGAACACGCGCGGCTCGATCACCAGTTCCACGCCTTCTGCCTCGAACACCGCCTGGCACTGGCGGTACAGCGAGTTGCGCGGCTCGGTCATGATGCGCACCAGCGCCGCGCGGTCGAGGTCCTGCAGGCGGGCCACGACCGGCAGGCGGCCGGTGAATTCCGGGATCAGTCCGAACAGGACCAGGTCGGTCGGCTTCACCCGTGCGTTCAGGCGGTCGAGGATCGTGCGGTCGTCGTCACCCGACGTCGAGATGAAGCCGTAGCTCTTGTTCTGCGCCATGATCTCGTCCAGTCCGATGAAGGCGCCGCCGCAGATGAACAGGATGCCGGAGGTGTCGATGTAGCGTGCCGGCGCCTGTCCGTCGTCGCCGCGCAGGCGGACCAGCGAGCCCTCCATCACGCGCAGCAGCGCGTGCTGCACCGACTCGCCGGACACCGCCGCCGGCTGGCCGTCGCGGGCCTTCAGCTTGTCGATCTCGTCGATGAACACGATGCCGCGCTCGGCCACCGCGAGGTCGCCGTCGGCCTGATCCAGCAGCCGCTGCAGGATCGCTTCTATCTCGTCGTTCACGTAGCGGGTCTGCGCCAGCGCAGTTGCATCCGCGGTGATGAACGGCAGGCCGAGGAAGCTCGCGAGCGTCTCGCAGATCAGCGTCTTGCCGGTGCCGGACGGGCCGATCAGCAGGATGTTGCTCTTGGCCAGTGGCGTCCCGCGAACGCCCGCCGCCTCGAGCTTCCGCTGGTGCGAGTAGATCGCAACGGCGAGGGTCTTCTTCGCCTCGTCCTGGCCGATCACCTCGAGGTCGAGGTGGCGCACGATCGACTTCGGCGTGAGGCGCGGCGTGGCGGTGGGTGCAGCAGCAGCGGGAAGGTCCTGCGGTTGCAGCACGATCGTCATGCGGGTTTTCCTTCGGCTTCGGATAACATGCGGCTTCGATGGACACCGCGGCGGCCATCGCGCGAACCGCCGCCGCAGCACAGGGAGCACCCCACTTGGCATTCGAACTGAGCGTCCCGATCGGCAGCCAGGGCCGGCACGAGATCACCGTCGCCCACGAGCATACCGCGCCGCACGTCGGCAGTGGCAAGGTCGAGGTGCTGGCGACGCCGGTGCTGGTCAACCTGATGGAGGCGGCGGCGCTGCAGGCGGCCGAACACTACCTTCCCGCCGGACACCAGAGCCTCGGCACCCGGCTCGAGATCCGCCACGTGGCGGCGACCCCGGTCGGCATGAAGGTGGTGGCCACCGCCGAGGTGGTCAAGGTCGAGGGCCGGCTGATCACCTTCCGGGTCGAGGCGCGCGACGAGAAGGAACTCGTCGGCGACGGACTGCACGACCGGGTGGTGGTCAACGTCGAGCGCTTCGACCAGCGCGTGCAGGACAAGGTCGCGAAGGCATAGTCACGATCACCGGAAGGAGAACAGCCATGTCACGTGTCGCACCCCTGCCGATGGGCTCGGTCCCCGGCCTCGAGGAATCGTTCGATCGTTACCGCAAGTCGCTCGGCTTCGTGCCCAACAGCGCGTTGATCCTGCAGCGCAAGCCGGAGATCCTGAAGGCGCTGGCCGCGCTCGCCGCTTCGATCTGGGCGCCCGATGGCGAGGTGCCGGTGTCGTTCAAGCGGCTGGTTTCGTACATGGCGAGCAAGGCACACGGCTGCAACTATTGAATGGCCCATACTGCCGGGGCGGCGCTCCGGCTCGGGATCGATGAAGCGAAGTTCGACGCCATCTGGGAATTCCGCAGCAGCCCGCTGTACAGCGAGGCCGAGCGCGTGGCCCTCGATTTCGCCATCGCGGCGGCGTCGCAGCCGAACGACGTGACCGACGAACTGATGGACCGGATGAAGCAGCACTGGACCGAGGGCCAGATCGTCGAGATCGCCGCCACCGTGTCCCTGTTCGGCTTCATGAACCGCTGGAACGACTCGATGGCCACGCCGCTCGAGGAAGAGCCGCTCGAGGTGGGCGAAAAGCACCTGGCTGACAAGGGGTGGGGGGTCGGCAAGCACACCGGGTGATCCGGCCGGTCGTATCGTGGGACAATCGGGGTCGTCCACATTCACGGCTGCGATGCAATGGCTCAGTACGTCTACACGATGCATGGCGTGGGCAAGATCGTCCCGCCCAAGCGCGAGATCCTCAAGAACATCTCGCTGTCCTTCTTTCCCGGCGCCAAGATCGGCGTGCTCGGCCTGAACGGGTCGGGCAAGTCGACGCTGCTCAAGATCATGGCCGGCCTCGACAAGGAGATCGAGGGCGAGGCCACGCCGGCGGCCGGGCTGAAGATCGGCTTCCTCGAACAGGAGCCCAAGCTCGACCCTGAGCAGACGGTGCGCCAGGCGGTGGAATCCGGGCTGGGCGACCTCGAGGGCGCGAAGAAGCGCCTCGAGGAAGTCTATGCAGCCTATGCCGAGCCCGATGCCGACTTCGACAAGCTGGCGGAGGAACAGGCGGCCCTCGAGGCGCTGATCGCCGGGGGTGGCGGGTCTGGCGGTGCCGAGCACCAGCTCGAGATCGCGGCAGATGCCCTGCGCCTGCCGCCGTGGGACGCGAAGATCGCGACCCTGTCCGGTGGCGAGAAGCGCCGTGTCGCGCTGTGCCGGCTGCTGCTGTCGCGGCCCGACATGCTGCTGCTCGACGAGCCGACCAACCACCTCGATGCCGAGAGCGTCGACTGGCTCGAGCAGTTCCTGTCCAAGTTCCCCGGCACCGTGGTCGGCGTCACCCACGACCGATACTTCCTCGACAACGCCGCCGAGTGGATCCTCGAGCTCGACCGCGGCAGCGGCATCCCGTGGAAGGGCAACTACAGTTCCTGGCTCGAGCAGAAGGACAACCGGCTGAAGCAGGAAGAGTCGACCGAGTCGGCGCGCCAGAAGGCGATCAAGAAGGAACTCGAGTGGGTTCGGCAGAACGCGAAGGGACGGCAGGCGAAGTCCAAGGCGCGCCTGCAGCGCTTCGAGGAACTGAACAGCTACGAGTACCAGCAGCGCAACGAGACCTCCGAGATCTTCATCCCGGTGGCCGAGCGGCTGGGCAACGAGGTGATCGAGTTCACCGACGTCAGCAAGGGCTACGGCGACCGGATGCTGATCGACAACCTGTCGTTCAAGATCCCGCCGGGGGCGATCGTCGGCATCATCGGCCCGAACGGCGCCGGCAAGTCGACGCTGTTCCGGATGATCACCGGCCGTGAGCAGCCCGACAGCGGAGAGGTGAAGATCGGCCACACGGTCAACATCGCCTATGTCGACCAGTCGCGCGATGCACTGGAGAACGACAAGACAGTCTGGGAGGCAATCTCCCAGGGTTCCGACATCCTGACCGTCGGGCGCTTCGAGATGCCGTCGCGCGCCTATTGCGGCCGGTTCAACTTCAAGGGCGGCGACCAGCAGAAGAAGGTCGGCCAGCTCTCCGGGGGTGAACGTGGCCGGCTGCACCTTGCCCAGACGCTGCTCAAGGGCGGCAACGTACTGCTCCTTGACGAACCGTCGAACGACCTGGACGTCGAGACGCTGCGCGCGCTGGAAGACGCGCTGCTCGAGTTCGCCGGTTGCGTGCTGTGCATCTCGCACGACCGCTGGTTCCTCGACCGCATCGCCACCCACATCCTGGCCTGCGAGGGCGAGTCGCACTGGACGTTCTTCAACGGCAACTACCACGAGTACGAGGAAGACAAGCGCAAGCGCCTCGGCGAGGAAGGTGCCAAGCCCAAGCGCATCCGCTTCAAGTCGATCACCTGAGGCGGGGGTGGCCATCCCTGCGGCGGATTTCTCCGATGCGGTGATCGTCGCGACCAGCGACGGCGTCGGCCAGGGCGACCCCGCCCTGTTGCGCCGGGTCGTGGTGACCTACTTCAAGACCCTGGTCGAGCTCGGCGCGAGGCCTGCGGCAATCGTCTTCTACGCCGCAGGCGTGAAGCTCACCGCCGACGATTCACCCTGCCTCGCCGAACTGCGCCAGCTGGCATCTGCCGGCGTGCGCCTGGTCTCCTGCCGCACCTGCCTGGAACACTACGGCCTGATGGACCGCGTCGGCGCCGGCGAAATCGGCAACATGGCCACCATCCTCGAACTCCAGGCCACCGCCCCCCGCGTCATCACCCTCTGACGAAGAAATCCGGGTCAGAGACGATTTGGACCGGCTTGGGGCAATCTGGGTCAGAGACGATTTTAGCCGGCTTGGGGTCGGCTTGGGGTCTGACCCTGGGGGCAGCCCCGGGGCCGCAAACAAATCGTCTCTGACCCGGATTTCAGAGGCGGACGTCGGGGAGGCGGCGGGCGTGCAGGGCGCCGGCCAGGGCGAGGCTTGCGATCGCCAGGAATCCGATGTGGAAGCCGTCGACGAGCCGTGCCCGGTCGCCGGCGGCGCCGTGAAGCATCGCGTCGATGTCGGTGCCCTGGAGCAGCGCGAACGAGATCGCACCGAAGCCGGCGGTGCCGAGCGAGGCGCCGATCACGCGGGCGAGGCCGAGGGTCGCGGCCCCGGCGCCGAGCTTCCGGCGGCCGGACAGCTGCTGGATGATCACCTGCGCCGACGGCATGATGCCGCCCAGCCCGAGCCCGCAGGCGAGCCCGAGTACGCCGATCAGCCAGGGCTCGGGCGGCGTGACGCCGAGCAGCGCGAGCGAGGCGGCGGCGATGCCCAGGCCGATCGGCGGTGTCGCCGAGGGGCGGCGGGTGCGGTACACGATGCGCCCGGTGAGCGTGGAGCCGATCACCAGCCCCAGGGTCAGCGGCAGCAGCAGCAGGCCGCTCTCGTTCGCGCTCGAGCCGTATCCGAGCTGCAGGTAGATCGGCAGGAAGAAGATCGTGGCGAACAGGCAGGCGGCGAAGCAGGCGATGGTGATCGTCATGTCCAGCACGCCGCGGATGCGCAGGATCTCGATCGGCAGGAAGGGCTGGGCCAGCCGCCGCTCGCGCCGGTAGAGCCAGGCGCAGAGCAGGAGTGCTGCGCTGGCCAGCGCCGCGCTGGTCGGCGACAGCCAGTCGAAACGGTGGCCGCCGAAGGTCAGCCACACGAGGCTGGCGGATGCCGCCAGCGCGAACAGCAGCATGCCGGTGCGGTCGTCCACGCCGCCGCTGTCCGGATACTTCACGCCGCGCGGCAGGCGCAGCACCAGCCCGGTGGCGAGCAGGACCAGCGGCAGGTTCGCGGCGAACAGCCAGCGCCATCCCACCTGGCCGACGATCAGCCCGCCCAGCACGGGTCCGGCGACGCTCGACAGCGTGAAGATGCTCGCGAAGTACGCCTGGAAGCGCGGCCGCTCGCGCGGGGGCACCAGTTCCCCGATCAGGGCCTGCGACATGACCATCAGTCCGCCGCCGCCCAGCCCCTGCAGCACGCGGGCGAGCACCAGCTGCAGCATCGACTGCGACAGCGCGCAGGCGATCGATCCGGCGGCGAACACCCCGAGTGCGACCAGCAGCAGGTCGCGCCGCCCGTAACGGTCGCCCAGCCGGCCGTAGGTGGGCACGGTGATGGTCACCGCGAGCAGGTAGCCGAGCGCGATCCAGCTCGCGTCGCGCAGGCCGCCGAGGTCGGCGGCGATCGCCGGCGTCGCGGTCGCCAGCAGGGTCTGGTCGATCGCAGCGAGGAACATCGGCAGCATCAGCGCGGTGAACAGCCGCAGGAATTCGCGGGTGGACACCGTGCGGTCCTCGTCCGCCCCCGTCCGCGGGTCGGGCCGCGGCTGCGCGTCCTTCATCGCCGCCTGTTCAGGGCGTGAGCCACGTGCCCTGCCAGCGTCCCTCGCGCAGTTCGAAGCGCGCGCGGCGCTTGTGGATCGCATGCAGGTGCAGCCATTCGATCGCTGCGATCTTAAGTTCGACGACGCAGAAGTGGACGAAGCCGGCATCGCTCTCGTCGTCGCGCGGGCGGCGCCGCTCGAGGGCGGTCGGTAATCCGCTGGCCGGAGCACCGGCGGGCGACCCGGGCGGGGGCACCAGGTAGCAGCGCTTCGCGGATGGATCCGTGGCCTGCCAGGTGGCGAGGGCCAGCGCATCGCTCCTGTGCAGCATGGCCTGCGTGCGCAGGCGAAGCTGGGTCTTCTGCGCGGCGTGATACATGTGCACGGCAGCGCGCGGATCGGCCATCAACTGGTTGACCAGCCCGCCCCGTGCATCGGCATTGAAGCGCAGCGCCGCCGACACGCGATCGACATGGCGCAGCGTGACGGTGCGCACCTGCGGACCGTCGTCCGACAGCGTCGCGACCGACGGTGCGTGGCACGGCGATCGGCGATCGGTGGCGCCGCTTTCGAGCAATGCCCATGCATGCGACTCGACCAGCCCCAGGTCGTGCAGGAAGGCCGGCTCGGCCTCGATGCGTGCCTGTCCGATGGCGTGGAGCCGTGCGCTCATGCTGCAGGTTCGCCTTCGCTCATCCGCAGGCGCCGATCGCGCCGCATGCGGTGCAGAACTCGCAGCCATCCTTGCGTATCACCGCCATGTTGCCGCATTCGGCGCACAGCTTGCCCGCCACGACCGCGCTGACCGGCGTGTTCGCGACCGGCATCACGCCATCGTCCTCGGGCATCTCGAGCACGCCCATGTCGGACAGCGGCAGGCCGCGCTCGTCGAGCACGCCGAGCATCGCGTAGCGGTGGATCATCAGGCGCGCGATGTAGGCGACCGTGCTCGGATAGTTCTCCTGCCGGTCCTCGCCCGGCACCCGCGCCATGAAGTCGCCGAGCGGTTCCGCATACGACAACAGCTTGCGCAGCTTCATGCCGATCCACGCCGGGTCGATCACCCGCATGTCGAGCGACAGCAGCTTGCACAGGCCGTCGAGCGCGCGCGGATACGAACCCGCAAGCCACATCGAGTATGGACGGCGCTGGCCATTGGGCAGCACCAGTTCCTTCAGCATCAGCACGAAGTCGTCGCCGCTCGCGCCGTTGTAGATGTCGACGCTCCAGCTCATCGTGCCGTCGGTGCCGGTCTTCGGCTCCTTCTTCGTGAACAGGGCGTCGAGCACCGGCGAGCCACCCGAGCGCTCGTCCAGCGCCCCCAGCTGTTCCACGCGCCAGCGCACGATGCGCGCGAACGCGCTGACCATGCTCGGCATGCGCAGCGGCTTGCCGTCCGGCGGCAGTGCGCAATCGAACGCGTCGTCGCCCGGGGTCTTCGACAGCATGTCGAGCTTGGCACGCAGCCAGCCGGTGTCCTGTGCGCGCATGTCCATCGACAGCGTCTTGGCGACCGCGCCCAGGCCGCGCGGCTGCTCGGCGCCATTGACCCACACCTCGAATGGATGCGACTGCTCATCCTCGACATGGCCGACGAAGATCGCGAAGCTGCCGGTCGGCGCCTCGACCATGAAGGTCCACGACGGATTGCCCGCGGTGAGCTTCGGACGCCCCGGCCAGCGCAGGCTGGCCAATGCCGGCTGCGGTGCGGCCTCGAGCCGGATGCGCCGATCGGCATCGCTGGTGTCGAGGTCGTTCGGCGTGTCGTTGGGAAGCGTACCCGCGCCGGCCGTGGTCGACGGCGTCACCGACAGCACGCTGCCCAGCACCGCGTTCGGCCGGTAGGTCGTGATGCCCTTCAGGCCCGCCTTCCAGGCTTCCATGTAGAGGTTCTGGAAGTCCTCGTACGGATAGTCGGCCGGCACGTTGACGGTCTTGCTGATCGCCGAGTCGACGAACGGCGCGACCGCCGCGACCATCTTCATGTGGTCGAGCGCCGAGATCTCGAGCGCGGTGACGAACGATTCGGGCAGCGCATCGACATTGCCGCCCAGGTGCCGGTACAGGCGCCACGCATGGTCTTCCACGTCGTAGACCTTGTGCGTGTCGTCGGGCATCCGCTTCTTGCGCTGGTAGGTCCAGGAGAACGGCGGCTCGATGCCGTTGGACGCGTTGTCGGCGAACGCGAGCGAGATGGTGCCGGTCGGTGCGATCGACAGCAGGTGGCTGTTGCGCAGCCCGTGCTCGCGGATGCCCTGCTTGACAGGCTCGGGCAGGCGCGAGGCGAACGACGGCTCGGCGAGATAGCGCTCGCGATCGAGCACCGGGAACGCGCCCTTGTCCTTCGCGATGTCGACCGAGGCCGCATACGACTCGTCGCGCATCGCCTGCGCGATCTGCGAAGCCATGCCGCGCGCGCCCTCGGTATCGAAGCGCAACCCGAGCATGATCAGCGTGTCGCCCAGGCCGGTGAAGCCCAGCCCGACCCGGCGCTTGGCGCGCGATTCCGCGTGCTGCTGCGGCAACGGCCAGACGGTGGCGTCGAGCACGTTGTCGAGCATGCGGATCGCCGGGCGCACCACGCGGCCGAACGCCTCGAAGTCGAAGCGCGCCTGCGGCGTGAACGCTTCGCGCACGAACAGGGTGAGGTTGACGCTTCCGA
>JAIENF010000334.1 GCA_019751575.1 Burkholderiales bacterium | reverse complement strand
CACGGGTCCTGCGGGGGCTCCGGGATGCGTTGCCGCGCTACGGTACGGGCTTTGCAGCCGTCGCTTCAGCGCAGCTGGAGGTCGACCTTGCCTCGCAGTGCCACGAACTGCGCGACCTGTGCGCGCAGGAAGGCGTCGAACGCCTGCGGCGTTCCCTTCACCAG
This sequence comes from Burkholderiales bacterium, assembly GCA_019751575.1. Lineage (GTDB taxonomy): Bacteria > Pseudomonadota > Gammaproteobacteria > Burkholderiales > CAIKXV01 > CAIKXV01. The sequence continues at coordinate 8,784 of JAIENF010000334.1, read as the reverse complement.
TTCCGCGCCTTCCTCCACGAGCGCCTCGCGCACCGCGGGCTCGTCCGCGGACGCGTTGATCGCCGTGTTCAGCCGTGCGATCGCGGCCTTCGGCGAGCCGCGCGGCGCGACCATTCCGTACCAGGATGCGATCTCGTACCCCGGCACGCCGGATTCGGCGAAGGTCGGCACGCCGGGCAGCGCCGGTGACCGCTTCGCCGTGGTGATCGCCAGCGCCCGCAGCCGGCCGTTGGCGATGTGCGGCTTCACCGACAGCGGGCCGAGCATTGCCATCTGGACCTCCCCGGACAGCAGCGCCGTGATCGACGGAGCCGCGCCCTTGAAGTTCACGTTGACCATGTCGACCTTAGCCATCAGCTTGAGCATCTCGAGCCCGACGTGCGAGATGCTGCCGATGCCGCTGCTCGCATAGTTGAGCTTGCCCGGGTTCGCCCGCAGCCGGACGAGCAGTTCCGGCATCGTGGAGACGCCGAGCGACGGACTCACGACCAGGATGAACGGCAGCGTCGCGAACAGCGCGACCGGATCGAACGACTTCACCGGGTCGTAGGGGAGGTTGCGCTCGAACGCGGCACTGATCGCATGCGAGCCGGACACCCAGAGCACCGTGTATCCGTCGGCCGGCGCCTGTGCGGCCAGTGCCGTGCCCAGCACGCCACCGCCCCCGGGGCGGTTGTCGACCAGCACCGGCTGGCGCAGCGACGCGGCCAGCGACTTCGCCAGCAGCCGTGCGGAGAAGTCGCCCCCGCCGCCGGGGGATACGGGGGCGATCAGGCGGATCGGGCGGTCGGGCCAGGCGGCGGCCTGAGGCTGGCACGGCGCAAGCCAGGCGCAGGGCAACAGCAGGAATGCAGCGAGGGCTCTGGACGGGACCATCGACCCCATTCTATTCCATCGCCACGTTCGCCTGCCGCGCCACCGCCGCCCAGCGCTCGATCTCCGCGCGGTTGTAGCGGCCGTACTCGTCCGGCGAGTTGCCGACCGGCTCGGCACCCTGGCTGTCGAGCTGCTTGCGCACGGCCGGGTCGGCGAGCACCTTGCGCACCGATGCGTTGATGCGGTCGATGATCGGCCGCGGCGTGCCGGCGGGCGCGAACATGCCGAAGCCGCTGGAGACGAAGAAATCCTTGTAGCCCGCCTCGATCATGGTCGGCACGTCGGGGGCAGCGGCTGTCCGCTTCATCCCGGCCTGCGCCAGCATGCGCAGCCGTCCCGCCCGGACATGCTCGATCAGCGCCGGCATGCTCGAGAACAGCATGTGCACATGGCCGCCGACGACATCCGCGGTAGCCGGGCCGACGCCCTTGTACGGGATCTGCACCAGCTTGAGCTTCTCGGCGGCGGCGAGCATCTCGATCGCGAGGTGGGACGAGGTGCCCGCGCCGGGCGTCGCGTACGTGAGCTCTCCCGGTCGCTTGCGCGCGAACGCGATCAGGCCGCGCACATCCTTCACCGGCACCGACGGATGCACCGCGAGCGCGTTCGGGACGTCGGCGACCAGCGTGATGGGCGCGAAGTCCTTCACCGAATCGTAGGGCAGGCTCTTGCGCACCGCCGGATTGATCACGTGCGCGCTCGAGACCATCAGCAGCGTGTAGCCGTCGGGCGGGGACTTCGCGGCGATCGCGGTGCCCAGCGTGCTGCCGGCACCGCCGCGGTTCTCGATGATCACCGGCTGCCCGAGGTCGGCGGCCATGCCGGGCGCGATGGCGCGGGCGATGATGTCGGTGTTTCCGCCGGGCGCGAACGGCACGATCATGCGGATCGGCTTCGAGGGAAAGTCCTGCGCGAATGCCGTTGCCCCGGCGCTGGCAAGTGCGGCCGCGAAGGCGATGGCTGCAAGACGGCGGACAAATACCGGCGCGCAGGCGGCCGGCGAACGACGCGGTTCTGGCATGACGCTCCTCCTGGGTGTGCCGCCCGGTCTTTGCCGGATCAGTCGCCATCACTGTACTTCAGATCTGCGGGTTGCGAACCGTGCGTTGCGATCGTCGACTCGAACAGCAACGTGTACCACCGCGTGCCCGCACGCGCGAGCGCATCTTCGGTATCCCATCGACCGACCTGCCGGAAGCCGATCCGCTCGAACAGCAGCTGCAGGTACTCGGGTGCATACGACTTGAACAGCCGCCCGTCGGCGCCGCGTTCGCCCTCGTCCACGTCGCTGCGTGCGAGCGGCAGCGAGAGCAGCAGGCGTCCGTTCGGACGCAATGCATTGCGCAACGCGAACGCCGCGTCGAACAGGTCCGCCTCGGGCAGATGCATCAGCACCGCGCTGCACAGGATGCCGTCGAACTGCCCGCCGAACGGTTCGCCGAGGGCCGGCAGGGCGGCATTCACCAGCCGACCCTGCAGTTGCGGATGACAGGCGAGCGCGGCAGCAGCCATCTCGTCGATCGGCTCGGTACCCGAAGCGTCATAGCCGAGCGCGAGCAGCTCGGCCAGGTCGCGGCCGGAGCCCGCGCCGACGTCCAGCACCCGACCGCCCTCGGGGAACGCCAGCCGGAAGTAGCGCGCGACCGGACTCACCACCGCTTCATAGCGGCCGGCGACATCCTCGGCGTTCAGTCGATAGAAGCGGGCGGTGGCGGGATCCAACGACCGACGCGGCCCGCTAGACCTTCGAGCCCAGCACCCGGCGGCCGATCGCGCTGCGATGCACTTCCGAGGGCCCTTCGTAGATGCGCATCACGCGCACCTGCTGGTGCATCAGCTGCAATGGCAGCTCCTTGGTCATGCCCATCGCGCCCAGGGTCTGCATGGCGTTGTCGAGCACGGTCTGCGCCATCTCGGTCGCCCTGACCTTGAGGATCGAGGCCTCGCTGCGCACGTCGATGCCGGCACCGAGCTTCACCGCCAGGTCGTTGACCATCAGCCGGCAGGCGTGGATCTCCATCGCCGCATCGGCGGCGAACCACTGGATCGCCTGCCGGTCGGCCAGGCGCACGCCCCAGGTGACCCGCTGGCGCGCGTGCTCGCCCATCATCTCGAGCGCGCGGCGCGCCATGCCGACACAGCGTGCGCCCATCTGCATGCGGCGCACGTTCAGGCGCAGCTGCATCGGTGCATAGCCGCGGTCGAGTTCGCCGAGCAGGTTCCCGGCCGGGATGCGGCAGTCGTCGAACACCAGTTCGTAGGTCCTGCGGCCACCGATCATCGGGATCTCGCGCTCGATGATGTAGCCCTTGGTGCCCTTCTCGACGATGAAGGCCGAGATGCCGTCCTGGCGCTTGCCGGCGCCGGTGCGCGCCATCAGGATGATGAAGTCGGCGCGCGGGATGCCCGACACCCAGATCTTGCGGCCGTTGATCACCCACTGGTCGCCCTCGCGCACCGCACGCGTGATCATCCCGGCCGGGTCGCCACCGGCACCCGGCTCGGAGATCGCGACCGCCGAGCGCATCTCGCCCTTCGCGTAGGGCGCCAGGTATCTTTCGCGCTGCATCGGAGAGGCCACCGCCAGCATCATGTGCAGGTTCGGGCTGTCGGGCGGGATCAGGTACGGCACGCAGGCGCGTCCCATCTCTTCCTCGGCGGCTGCCAGCGACAGCAGCGGCAGGTTCGCGCCGCCGAATTCCTCCGGCACGTCGAGCCCCCACAACCCGAGTTCGCGGCACCGTGCATGCAGCGCCTTCTCCTCGTCTTCGGTGAGCCGGTAGCCATCGCCCTGCGCCTCCCGCTTGAGCACGGCAGGTTCGAGCGGGATCAGGTCATGGTCGACGAACTTCGCCACCAGCTCCTGCAGCATGCGGGTTTCGTCGGACGAGGGTGAGGCGGATGCGTGGTCCATGGTGGCGCAGTCGTGGTCGGTATTCGAGTATAGGGGAGGGGGCGGCGCAGGCTCAGGCCCGGCCGCGTGCCTTGGCCATCAGCTGCAGGAACAGCTCGGCGATGCGTCCTTCCTTGCTGCGCCATTCGGCCGGGTCCCAGTCGTCCGGCAGGGCGTCGTCCGGGTGCTTCTGGACCACGTCGTCATGGAAGACACTGCCCGGCAGCAGCGATGCGGCCTTGCGTGCAGTCACCGGCGTATGCACCTTGTCGTTGCCGGCGATCAGGCACGCCGGCATCTTCAGGTTGCGCAGCTGCTGCTCGGTGGCGCCGACGATCGGCAGCGTGGCGGCGGCGAGGAAGTTGTCGCGCCAGAGCTCCATCACCCGGATGAACGCCGCCGGCTCCATCGCCATCAGGCGGTCCCGGTTCGATGCGCGGGCGGCGATGCACGCCTGGAAGTGTTCGGACTCGCAGACCGCCGCCATGCCACCGGCCTTCGCCATCTCGGCGAACTGCTCGTAGTACTGGCGGGCCAGCTTCTGCACCGCATGCTGCCCGCCGGTCAGGCGCCACAGCAGCAACCCGCTGACCGACTCCGGGTGGCGCAGCGCGAACAGGATCGCCAGCCGGGCGCCGGCGGACGAACCACCGACGAACAGCGGCAGCGCACCGAGCTGGCCGGCCAGCGCATGCAGGTCGTCGGCCCAGATCTCGTGCTCGGAGCCGATGCCTTCGATGCCGACTTCGGACGCGCCGCAGTTGCGCCGGTCGTGCAGCAGCACCCGGTAGCCATCCTGCGCCAGCCGCTTCGACAGCGGGATGAGCTCGTGGTACGAGCGGCGGCTGCCCGGGGTCAGCGCGACCCATGGACCTTCGCTGCCGATCACTTCGTAGTTGAGGATGACGCCGCGGACACGGGCCTCGGGCATTCTGGATTCTCCGATCTGTTGACGTGGATTCGATGAAGGCGGGAACGCGAAGGCCTTCAGTATTCCACGGACTGGCGGGGGCTCAACTGGCTGGCTTCAATCCCGCATCGCGGATCAACCGTCCCCACTTTTCATGCTCGAGGCGAACCTTCGCCGCGAACTCGGTCGCGGTCATCACCATCGGATCGACGTTCTGGGTCGCGTAGAACTCCCGCACGTCCGGCAACGAAAGGACCTTCGTGATCAGCGTGTTCAGCCGGTCCACCAGTTCCCGGGGCGTGGCCGCGGGGCCGAAGATGCCCTGGAAGCCCGTGTATTCATAGTCCGCGACGCCAGCCTGGGCGATGGTCGGCAGTTCGGGCATCACGCTGCTGCGCTCGCGCCCGGTGGTGGCCAGCGCGCGCAGCTTGCCGGTCTTCACGTGCGGCGCCATCACGATCGCCGAGAAGATCATCATCTCGACACGCCCGGAGAGCAGGTCGGACAACATCGCACTGGCGTTCGCGTAGGGCACGTGCGTGGCCTGGAACCCGGCGCGCACCCTGAACAGTTCGGTCGCCAGGTGAAAGCCGGTGCCATGGCCGGGCGAGCCGAAGCTGACCAGCCCGGGCTTGCGCTTCGCCAGCGCGACGAGTTCGCCGACCGACTTCACCGGCATCGACGGGTGCACCACCAGCAACGCCGAGAACTGGCCCATCGGCGCGATCGGCAGCAGGTCGCGCAGCACGTCGATCGGCATCTTGGGATGGATATGTGGATTGACGGTGATCGACGATCCGGGGCCACTGAACAGGGTGTAGCCGTCGGGCGCGGACTTCGACACCATCTCCATCGCGATGTTGCCGGCCGCGCCAGCGAGTCGCTGTTGCTGCCCGGCGAAAAGCCGATGACCAGGCGGATCGGCTTCGCCGGGAATGCGCCGGGCGCGGCCTGGGCGAATGCGGCACCCGGGACCGAGCAGGCGGCAACGACGACGCAGGCCCGCAAGAGGCAGGAGCCCGTTGCAGGCACGGAAGCAGCGGGCGGCCGGGACCGGTACCGCGTGTTCGAGCGGGTACGCATGCATCTCCTCCTTCACCTGGCGTCTGGCGCGCCGATGGCCGATCCGGTCGGACGACGCCCGCCGATCGCTTTTCGCAACGAAGGATTCAGGTTACAGCAGGCAAAGCGGCGTGGCAAAGCGGCCCGCGCGACGCCGGATGCACTCGAGGATATGCCACACTTTTGCCCACGTCCGTCCACGGAGGTTCACCGCATTGAAGCCATCAGATGCCGATGACAGCACATGGTTCGAACGCCTCACCGGATTCCCGGAATCGACCTATCGCGAGACACAGGCCAGGCTGGAAGCGACCGGCACGACACTGCGCTCGCGGGTCAACGGCGCGTCCTACGGCATCGGGAAGCTCGAGCTGGTGCCGCTCGAGACGTTGCGCAAACGGGTGGCGGATCCGAAGGCTGCGCATGGCCGCCTGAAGGTGGCCATCGTCCGGGGCAATGCGCGCCAGCTTCACCAGTCCCCCGAGCATGCAGGCGCCCTGTTCCAGGTCGCGTCGCAGTTCAACCTGCTCGAGATGATCGGTCCCCAGCTGACGCCCGAGCATGGCGTGTCGATCTACGCCGACGACCCGACGCAAGGGCCTGCGTGCGCGATCGCCGCGGGTGCGGCGACGATCTATCGAAACTATTTCGCACCGGTCGGCGGCCAGGTCGGCCAGACGCGCGACCGGCAGCTCGACGGGCTTGCACCGCTCGGCGAAGCCCTCGCGCTCGGCACCGGCCTGCCGATGGACGACCTGTGGGAGATGCGCAACGGTTACGCGCTGTGCACGCGCACGGGCCTGGACGCGATCACCGGGCTGCTCTCCACGCTCGACGAGCCGGGCATCGACGCACTGCGCGGCAAGCTCAGCATCGGCCTGCACCACGATGTCGAGGTCACCGACGGGCCGGAAGCAGCGGTTGCGTCCAGGCCAATGCCCAGGGTGTCGCAGGCGTTCTGTTCCGCGCTTCCCGTCGCATACGGCAGGCTGCCGGTGCTGTGCTGGCAGGCTTTCGGCACCCTCGTGCTCGAAGCCGCCTATGAAGCGACATTGTGGGCAGCGCTGGAGCGTGCGCAGGCCGGCGGCTCGAACCGCGTGCTGCTTACCGCACTGGGTGGCGGTGCCTTCGGAAATGACGAAACATGGATCTTCAAGGCCATGTGCCGTGCACTGCGCTTGTTCGAGAACCATGCGCTGGACGTGAAGCTGGTGTCGTACAGGGAACCGACGGCCCTGATGAAAGAGACCGTCGCCGCGTTCGACTGAGCGCCGCGCGCTCCCCTGGACTCAGCGCTTCGCGCCCGGCCCGAGCGCGAGGACGTACCGCTCCTGATCGTCGTTCTCGATCGCGCCCTTGCGAACCGCCCTGACCTGCCGGATCGCATCGGCCGGTGGCGTGCCCACCTCGATGAGGATGCGTGCCGCGACCGTGCCGGCCCGACCGAGCCCGCCCTTGCAGTGGATGACGACACGCCCGCCTTCCAGGAGCCGTGCGCGAATCGTGTCGCCCGACTTCGCCCAGCCGGACTCGAAGCGTGCATCGGGCACCTTCGTGTCCGTGATCGGCAGGTGATGCCAGTGGAGGCCGCGCGCCTTCACGCCCGCGCCCAGCGCAGGGACCTTCAACGTGTCGAACTCCTCGTCTTCGATCAGCGTGAGCACGGCCTTCGCGCCCCATCGGTCGATCGCGTCGAGGTCGAGTTCCAGGTCGCGATCCCACAGGAACCCCTCGAGGCTCGGCGCCTTCTTGCCGGGGCACAGCGTGATGCCGAGCAGGCCGCCGCGATTGCCCACGGGCAACTCGTCGAGGCGCAGCGGATCGCTCAGGCTTGTCCTTGTCTTCATGGAGATTGCGGATGCCTCCCGTCTGGAGTTGACCCGTCCGACGGGGTGGCGAGCCTGCCGGCGATCGCACCGATGCGCCGACCGTCAACCCTCACCGTGGCCATGTGTTTACGTCTCGTTGCATACGGCATGCGCGCGCCTATCTCGGGCCGAGCCCGCGCGCCGCGCGCTCGGCGATCCACTTCAGCCGCAGTTCCTGGCACTCCTGCGTGCGCACGCCGGTGACGAAGTCGAGCGTGCGATCGGTGAGTTCGAGCAACGTCTCGACGCTGTATCGGCCGACGTCCTTGCGCCCGATGCCGGCATGGCGCCCGCCGATCACCAGGCAGCCGACCTGCGCTTCGAGGATCGCCCAGCAGCACATCGGGCACGGCTCCAGCGCGGTGTACAGCGTGCAGTCCGACAGTTCGACCCGCTTCTGCGCCGCGCACACCTCGCGGATCACCACCATCTCGCCATGGGCGGTCGGATCGCAGTCGGAATAGACCCGGTTGCCACCGCGGGCCAGGATGTTGCCCTCTCCATCGACGATCAGCGCGCCGAGCGGCCGGTTTCCCTGCGCCCCGGCTTCGCGCGACAGTTCGAGCGCGATGTCCATGAAGTGTTCATGATCGAGTGCCATTTCCATCCTCCTGCGGATCAGTCGAGCCGGATCTTCGCCTGCTGTATCACCTGCCCGAAGCGTGCGAGCTCGGAGCGGATCAGCTGCCCGAGCACCTTGCCGTCGCCCGGCGTCATCTCGGCGCCCTGGTTGGCGAAGCTCTTCTGCACCTGCGGATCCTTCAGCGCCACGAGCAGGTCGGTCTCGATCCGCGACAGCACGTCGGCCGGCGTGCCCGACGGCGCGAGCAGCCCGTTCCAGATCACCACGTCCATCGACGGATAGCCGGACTGCACCAGGGTCGGGACATCGGGCACCAGGCTCATCGGCTTCGCACTGGTCACCGCCAGCGCCCGCAGCTTTCCGCTGCGCACCTGCCCGAGCACCGCCGGCACCGCATGCAGGCCGGCCTGCGCCTGCCCGTTCATGATGCTCACCACCGCCGGCGCTGCACCGGTATGCGGCAGGTGCAGCAGGTCGACCTGCGCCGCGCGCTTGAACATCTCGGCGGCCAGGTGGGTGCTCGCGCCATTGCCCGACGAGGCATAGATCAGTTCGCCCGGCCGCGCCCTCGCCAGCTTCACCAGGTCCGCCA
>JAIENF010000637.1 GCA_019751575.1 Burkholderiales bacterium | reverse complement strand
GGGACATCGCAACTCGATCTGTTCGGCGAGCCGGTCGTAACCGGGCCGGGTTCCGCCGCTGCGTCCCCGCGCGCCGGACGCACGGCTGCGCTCGGGCCGGCGCCGTTCGCACCCGGACTGGTCGAACTGGGCAGGGCGCTCCCGCCCGCGCTCTACCTGGGGACCTCCTCGTGGTCGTTCCCGGGCTGGGCCGGGCTCGTCTACGACCGGAGCGCGGATCCGTCGCGGCTGTCCCGCGACGGACTCGTGGCGTACGGACGCCACCCGGTGCTGCATGCCGTCGGCATCGACCGCACGTTCTATTCGCCCCTGTCGGCGGCCGCGTTTGCCCGCCATGCGGCACAGGTGCCGGACGGCTTCCGCTTCCTGGTCAAGGCGCCGTCTGCATGCACCAGCGTGGTGATCCGCAGCGACGGTGGATCGCCGGTGGCCAACGACCAGTTCCTGGACGAGCGGGTCGCGCTCGATCAGTTCGTACGCCCGGCGCTGGAGGGCCTCGGCGGCAAGGCGGGTCCGCTGGTGTTCCAGTTCTCTCCGCTCGGCCGGGCGTGGACGCGGGTGCCCCGGCGCTTCGCGGACGCCTTGCACGGATTCCTCGCCGGGGTGCGCACCGAGGCCCGGGACGCGCTGCTCGCGGTTGAAGTGCGCGACCCCGAAGTGCTGGTGCCGGAGTTCTTCGCGGCGCTCGCCGAGAGCCGGATCCGCTACTGCATCGGCGTGCACGCCCGGATGCCGGCCGTCGACGAGCAGGCTGCGCGTGCGCGGCTGGCCGGCCCCGGACCGCTGGTCGCGCGCTGGAACCTGCATTCCGGCCTCGGCTACGACGAGGCGAAGGCGCGGTACGAGCCGTTCGACCGGCTGGTCGACGAAGATCCGGTGGCGCGAGATGCGCTGGCTGCGCTCGCGGTCGACACGATCGGCGCGGGCGATGCGGTCTACATCATCGCCAACAACAAGGCCGAAGGGTCTGCCCCGCTGACGCTGACGCGGCTGGCCGAAGCGGTGCGCGAGCGGCTGCGCGGGGCCGCGGGAGGCGCGGCAGTCGCGGGCGAGATGGGATAATGCGCGCATGTCGACCGATGAACTGATCCAGCGTCCGCCCGCCACCTCCGCTGACTGGGCCCTGCATGCGGCCGCGCTGCTGCGCGAGCAGGGCAGGCTCGAGACGATCGCAGGTGCGCAGACCGAAGCGGCGCTTGCCTGGGCTGCACTGTGCTACGACGATCTGAAGCTGCCGGTGGGCACGCTGGCTTCCTCGGCCGCACTCGATGTCGCGCAGGTGCTGGTGACCATCGGTGCGGATCCGGCGACACGCCTGGCTGCGCTGCTGGCGTGGCTGCCGATGGCCGACGGCAAGTCGCGCGAGGCCCTGCGCCAGCGCGCCGGGCCCGAGGTCGCGGCGCTGGTCGAGGGCACGGCCCGGCTCGATTCGATCCAGACGCTGTCCGAGGTGGGCGAGGCGGGCACCACGCCGGCACAGCAGGAGTCGCTGCGCAAGATGCTGCTGGCGATGGTGCAGGACATCCGCACCGTGCTGATCAAGCTGGCCCAGGAACTGGTGACGCTGCGCACGCTGACCCGGCATCCGGACGAGGCGCTGCGCCGGCGCCATGCGCGCGTCACGCTCGATCTGTTCGCGCCGCTCGCCAACCGCCTCGGCGTCTGGCAGCTCAAGTGGGAGATGGAAGACCTCGCCTTCCGGCTGTCCGACCCGGCCACCTACAAGCGCATCGCGAAGCTGCTCGACGAGAAGCGTGCGGCGCGCCAGCAGACGGTCGACGAAGTGATGCAGATCCTGCGCGCCGACCTTGCGGCGGCCGGCATCGCCGCGAAGGTCACCGGCCGGCCGAAGCACATCTACAGCATCTGGCGCAAGATGGGCCGAAAGGGCCTCGAGTTCGGCGACCTCTACGACGTCTTCGGCGTGCGCGTGCTGGTCGATGAAGTGAAGGACTGCTACGCGGCGCTCGGGCTGGTGCACCACCGCTGGACACCGGTGCCGAAGGAGTTCGACGACTACATCGCCAAGCCGAAGGGCAACGACTACCGGTCGCTGCATACCGCGGTGATCGGCCCCGGAGACCGGGCGGTCGAAGTGCAGATCCGTACCCATGCGATGCACCAGCATGCGGAGCTCGGCGTGGCCGCGCACTGGGCCTACAAGGAGGCCGGCAGCAAGGCCGCCGGCAGCGACTACGACCAGCGCATCGCCTGGCTGCGCCGCATCCTCGACTGGCGCGATACGGTGGTGCAGCAGGGCGGGCAGGCGCTGGGCCAGGCGGCCGACGCCGCGCCCGGCGCGGACGACGAGGCGCCGGCGTCGATCGGGGACCGCTTCAAGACCGAGCTGTTCAGTGATGTCGTCTACGCATTGTCGCCGCAGGGCCGGGTGGTCGACCTGCCGGCGGGCAGCACGCCGGTCGACTTCGCCTATGCATTGCATACGGAACTGGGACACCGCTGCCGCGGGGCGAAGGTCGACGGTGCGATGGTGCCGCTCACCTTTCCGCTGGCCAACGGCCAGACGGTCGAGATCATCACCACCCGCGAGGGGGGGCCTTCGCGCGACTGGCTGAACCCTCAGCTCGGCTTCACCCGCAGCTCGCGGGCGCGCAACAAGGTGCGCCAGTGGTTCAACGCGCAGAACCTCGCGACCAGCATCGCCCAGGGCCGGGCGCTGGTCGAGCGCGAGCTGCAGCGGCTGGGCATCGGTGCCTACAACCTCGACCAGCTGCCCGGGCGGCTGGGCATCGACAAGCTGGATGAAGCGTTCGCGGCGATCGCCCGCGGCGAAGTGAACCAGCGGCAGCTGCAGGTTGCCTTGCGCGAGCCCGCGGCGGATGCCGGGCAGCCCTACGAGCCGCCGGACGTGGTGCCGATCGCGAGGCGTTCGGAGGCCGGCAGCAGCGCGCGCGGCATCCTGGTGGTCGGCGTGGACAAGCTGCTGACCGTGCTGGCGAAGTGCTGCAAGCCGGCACCACCCGATCCGATCGTCGGCTTCGTGTCGCGCGGCCGTGGCGTCACCGTGCACCGGCGCGACTGCCCGAACGTGAGCCGCATGCCGCAGGAGCGGATGATCGAATCGGGCTGGGGCCGGCCGGATGGCGAGCGGTTCGCGGTGGACCTCGAAGTGCTGGCGCACGACCGGCAGGGCCTGCTGCGGGATATCTCCGAGCTGCTTTCGCGCGAGAAGGTGAACGTCACCGCGACCCAGACGGCGTCGCGCAGCGACACCGCGCACATGATGTTCACGGTCGAGGTGCGCGACGTGTCGCAGGTGCAGCGGCTGCTGGCGGCGATCGGCGAGGTCAAGGGCGTCATCCGCGTCAGGCGCCGCTGACGCGGTGGCTTCAGAACCCGTGTTCGGCCAGCCAGGCCTGAAGCGGGACGGACCACAGCTTTCCGCCGACGCCGAGCAGGTTGTGGCCGTCCGGCGCGGGCACCGGTTCGGTGCCGATGAACCGCGCGGCGCTGCCGCCTGCCGCGAAGGCCTCATGCCAGCGCTGCGGGGCCTCCGGCCCCCAGAAGAGGTCGTTGGGTGCGTACAGCCACAGGCTCGGCAGGCGGTTGGTGCGGCCCCATCCGGACATCAGCGACTCGATGCGCTGCGGCTCGCACATCCGGCCCTTCGAGGCGGGAGAGCCGCCGGAGCCCCCCGAGAAGTTGATGCAGCCGATCACGCCAGGCAGGCTGGCCGAGCAGGCGGCGATCGTCGCCAGGCCGCCCACCGAGTTGCCCGACAGCAGGATCCGATCGGCTCGCGCCCACGGCTGCCCGCGAACCCACGCCACGGTCGATGCGATCGTCGCGGCTGCGGGTTCGGCCGTACGCCTCGGCTCCGGGCGCGAGATGCACTCGCCCCATTCGTTGTAGCGGGCGCCGGAGTCTTCCCGGTCCGGCCCCCCGGTGACGCCGTACCCGGGACGCACTGGCGCGACGACTGCATATCCGCGCCGCATCCAGTATCGCGCATGGCCGTGCTGGACAGGATTGGCAAGCGCGCGGCGCTCGGCGTCGGAGCCGGCCCGCCCGTGCGAAAAGACCAGCACCGGAAACGGACCCTCGCCCGGCGGGCGGAACACATGGGCGACCATCGTCGTGTCGCCCGGCAGCGGGATGCGCGCGATCTCCGGCACCAGCGGCTCGGCCGCGCCCTGTGCGGGCGCGTCTGGTGCCGCGAGCATCATGATCGCCAGGACTGCAGCCGCGCAGTTCCTGGCGAGGGTCTCCATGCGCCGCGCGCGGCGTCCGGTCAGACCGGGCCGCCCATGAACGACTCTGCGTTCTTCCAGTAGATGAGCTCGCGCTCGGCATCGGTCAATCCCGGCACCTTCTCGATGTTGTCGATCGGCGTCATGTCGCCCATGTCGAACGGATCGTCCGTGCCCACCACCACGCGGTCCGCGCCGACCTGTTCGATCAGGAAGCGCACCGCCTTGGGGTTGTGCGCCAGCGCATCGAACCAGAACCGGCGCAGCAGTTCCATCGGCGGGGTCTTGCAGTCCACCGAGGTGTCCGGGCGGCAGCCATGGCCCCACTGGAAGCGGCCGATGTCGGCGACGGTGAAACCACCGGCATGCGGCAGCAGGAACTTCAGTTCCTTCAGTTCATCGAGCGCGCCGCTGAACATCAGGTTGGCGACCATGATCGTGGTGTCGAGCGGATTGCCGATCAGGTTGGTCATGTAGTAGCAGTCGAGGCGGCCGGTGGCACCGATGTTCTCCGGGTGGGTGAACACCGACACCTTCAGGTCCTGGCAGCGCTTCAGGAACGGCCGGAACTTCTTCGCCGCGAGTTCCTCGCCGACGATGGAGGTGGCGATCTCGACGCCCTTGAAGCCGTAGGTCTTCACCGCATGCTCGAGCTCTGCGATCGCCAGGTCGGGATGCTGCATCGGCACGCTGGCCATTCCGCGCAGGCGGTCGGGCCGCTCGGCCACCATCTTCGCGATGCCTTCGTTCACCGCGCGGGCGGTCTTCACCGCGTCTGCCTCCTTCTGCCAGTAGCAGAAGGCCTGCGGGCCGGTCGAGATGTACGAGATGTCGATCTTCATCCGGTCCATCTTGGCGACCTTGCCTTCGCCGCTGTAGTACTCGGGATCGAGTTCGAACTGGTTCTTGCCGCGCGAGTAGAAGCGCTTGCCGTCCTTGCGGACGATCTTCGCCTTGTAGAGGTCGGCGTCGGTCGCCTTCTCCATCAGGTCGAGCACGGTGTCGGGCAGCACGTGGCTGTGCAGGTCTACTTTCTTCATGCGGACTTCCTCCGTTGGGATCGTGTCGGGACTACCGATATGGGGGTGGGGCCTGTGAACCGCCTGATGCCGGGGCCTGGCGGTACCGGCAGCGCGAAGATGCCGCGTTCGAACAGGCTTTCGATCTCGGCTGCGACGATCTGCGCGACCGCTTCGGTCGCGGCCGGCTGCGCGGGCTGGACGGGCTGGGCGAGCACCAGCATCCGGTGCAGGCTGGCATCGGTGATCTGCCAGGCCGACAGCCGCCCGCTCGCGATGTCGTCATGGAAGGTCGATATCGGCATCAGCGCGTGGGTGGCGCCGCGCAGCAACAGCGCGCGGATCGCCTCGATCGAGTCGATCTCGACCTCCACGTTGAGGCGGGCGCCGGCGCGCGCCAGCTGTTCCTCGAGCGCGCCCCGGATGCCGTCGGTGATCAGCACCGGCGTGCGCGCGAGCTCGGACAGCGTGAAGAACGGCCGGGCCGGTGCGGCGCCGCGCGGGCCGACGACCACGATCGGCTCGGACAGCAGCGGCGTGTAGCGCAGCGCGCGCGCCGGCTGGGGATTGGTGAGCAGGGCGACATCGACCCGGCCGGCACCGAGGGCATCGGCCAGTTGCGGGCTGAACCCCTCGACCACCTTGATGGAGAGATCCGGCGCCTGCCGGCGGCAGCGTTCGACGCAGCCGGGCACCAGCCAGGCAGCCGTGGTCGGCGATACGCCGAGGATCACGCGCCCCCCCGCCGGCTGGGCTGAATGCGCGAGTTCGGCCTGCGCGCGATCGAGCTCGCGCACGACCCGGCGCGCATGCTCGAGGAACTTCCGGCCGGCCGCGGTCAGGCGCACCCCGCGCGGCAGCCGCTCGAGCAGCGGCGCGCCCAGTTCGGCTTCCATGCCCTGGACATGGCGCGTCAGCGCGGGCTGCGCGATGCCGAGCTGGCCCGCCGCGCGCGTGATGCTGCCCGCGTCGGCGACATGCACGAAGAAACGGATGCTGCGCAGATCCATGGGGCCGGAGGATAGCCGATTCCGGCGGACCGGCGCGATACGGTTCCGGTATGCGCCACGCGATCGCGCCGACGGTGGCTACCTGCGCGTCATCCGGGCCTGGTCCGGTTGTCCCCGTCGCCTGCAATGCCGTCCCGGCATGGCACGGATGCGCATTCGACATTTGCCCGCGATGTCCGCAGGTCGGTAACATCGCGCCAGCAGAACGAACCAACTGGAGAAGAACGTGGCCCGGGAAATCAATGTAGGCATCATCGGCGTGGGCTGGTGCGGGGGCATCCGCGCCGAAGCAAGCGCGCGCCATCCGCTGGTGAACGAGCTCCACCTGTGCGAGATCCGGCCCGACCGCCTGGCCGAGATGGCGCAGAAGTGCAACGCGACGTCGGCCACCACCGACTGGCAGGAGATGCTGAAGAACGACGCGATCGACGCGTACATGATCTCGGCCACGCCGGAGCACCTGCACTATCCGATGGCGAAGGACTGCCTGTCGCGCGGCAAGCACGTGTTCCTCGAGAAGCCGATCTCGATCGAGATCCACGAGGCGGACGAACTCATCTCGATCGCGCGCCGCAACGGCGTGAAGTTCACCATCGGCTACTCGCAGCGTTTCAACCCGAAGTACGCCTACGTGCACAAGTGCGCCACCGACGGCACGCTCGGCCGACCGGTGAGTGCGCTGGTCAGCCGCCACATCGGGCGCAGCCTGGGCAAGAAGATCACCGGCCGCAGCAAGCTGTCGCCGGCGGCGATGGAATCGACCCATGACCTCGACTTCCTGCTCTGGTGCCTGGCGCCGGCGAAGCCGATCCGCGTGTACTCGCAGAACAACTATGGCGCGATGCGCGACATGAGCGGCGCCGACGTTCCCGACACCCAGTACATCATGGTGACGATGGACAGCGGCGTGTCGGTGATGGTCGGCGGTGGCTGGAGCCTGCCCCCGGCCTACCCGAACTTCTCGTCGACCTGGATCGAACTGATCGGCACCGAGGGCGCGCTGATCATCGACGACACGCACCGCGACACGCAGCTGTCGACCGTGAAGAACGGCATCGTGCACCCGATGTCGACGATGCCCGGCGAGTATGTCGAGCACACCTATGCCGGCGCGATGGCGCCCGAGACCGACCACTTCATCGAGGCCTGTGCGCTCGACAAGCCGGTCCTGGTCACGGCCGAGCAGGCGCGCCAGGTGATGGAAGTGTACGTGGCGGCGGACATCTCGGCCGAGCGCCACGAGCCGGTGAGCCTGCCGCTGCCGGAATCCCGTCGCTGAGTCGCGGCGCCGAGTCGAAGAACGCAATGCCGGGGTCCTCGAGGATCCCGGCCATCATCCCCGGAGGAGCAGCATGAACAGGAACGCGAAGGGTGTCGGCCTGGCCATCGTCGGCGCAGGCCGGGTCGGCCTGATCCGCGGCGCGGTGGCGAGCCGCCATCCGTCGGTCGAGTGGATCGGCATCGCCGAGAAGGATCCGGCGCGCGGCAAGCTGGTCGCCGAGCAGATCGGCGCCGACTTCGTCACCACCGACTACAAGGAGCTGCTGCGCCGGCCCGAGGTCACCGCCGCGGTGATCTCCACCGACGAGCACCTGCATGTCGACCCGATCCTCGGTGCCTGCGAGCGCGGCATCTCGCTGATGATCGAGAAGCCGCTGGCCACCGACCTCGAGGAATCCGAGATGGTGCTCAAGGCGATCATCGAGGCGAAGCTCGACGCGGTGGTCGGCTACACCCAGCGCTTCCGCCGGCGCTGGCTGGTGACCAAGGAGAAGGTGCGCACCGGCGCGCTGGGCGACGTGACGATGGTCACCTCGCGCGGCTTCATGAACCGGCTGGTGGCGCTCGACAACTACAAGCGCACCGACAACCCGGCGGAGATCTCGCCGATGGTGATCTCCGGCACCCATGCGCTCGACATGTGCATGTGGATGCTCGAGGCGAAGACCGCGGTCGAGGTCTACGCGCGCTCGGTGAACAAGGCCCTGAAGCCGATCTGCGACGGCATCGACGGCACGGCCTACACGATCACCTTCTCCGACGACACCGTGTACAGCGGCGTGCTGAGTTGGGGCCTGCCGGAAGTCTGGCCGGGCGCGGTGTACAGCCTCGAGGTCGGCATCGTCGGCACCGAGGGCGTGCTGACCATCGACGACACCCACCGCGACATCGTGCTGGCCACCAACCTGATCCAGGGCGAGGGC
Organism: Burkholderiales bacterium; assembly: GCA_019751575.1. Lineage (GTDB taxonomy): Bacteria > Pseudomonadota > Gammaproteobacteria > Burkholderiales > CAIKXV01 > CAIKXV01. The sequence continues at coordinate 435 of JAIENF010000637.1, read as the reverse complement.
TATGCACCGGACAAGCGCCGGCATGTCGATTTCCTTACCAGCTATCCCGTGGGCGACATGGCGCTGGGCGAACTGCGCGGCCCGATGCGCGAAGAGACGGTCGACTGGCTGAATCGCGTCTCGCTGGGACTGAAGACGCAGCACGCGACGGCTGCCGAAGGCCACAACCGCCTGATGCTGACCAAGGCGATCGACCTGTCGGCGCGCCTGCGCCGTCCGGTGCCGCTGCCGATCACCGCGGGCGACATCCGGTCGTAGCCTGCGGCGTCGAGTTGCGGCACCATCCATGGACTGGCCGATCCGGCGCGACAGAACGCCGGACGGTCGCCGATACCCCCAGGAGGAAAGCATGACCCGAATCATCCTTTCGCTTGCGGCCGCGCTGGCCGTGCTCCCGGCTTCCGTGCCGCGGATTGCCACCGCCGCCGACGCCTT
>JAIENF010000196.1 GCA_019751575.1 Burkholderiales bacterium | reverse complement strand
GCCGTGCCGGAAATCGTGTCCCGGCTGCGCGAGCTCGGCATCGAGGTGCGCGGGTCGACGCCCGAAGGGATGCGCAAGCTGATGGTCGAGGAGATCGACAAGTGGCGCAGGGTGGTGGCCACCGCGAAGATCGAGCGCCAGTAGCCGCGCGCGCGGGAACGTCCGCTGGCCAACAGGGCAACAGCGATACACTCCCGCCCTTGCTGCACGTCCTGTCCACATGAACCTGGCCCAGCCGCCGCTCTCCGGAGACGTTCCAATGAAGTTGCCGACGCCCATTCCCCAGTCGTACACGAACCGTGCGGCGGATTTCGCCTCCGGCAAGGACACGCCTTCGGCGTTCCTCGACCGCTGCCTCGCCAACGTCGAGGCTTTCGAGCCGACCGTGGGCGCGTTCGTGCACATCGAGATCGCCAAGGCGCGCGCGGCGGCAGCGGCATCGACCGTGCGCTGGCGCGAGGGCAAGCAACTGTCGCGCATCGACGGCATGCCGGTCGGCATCAAGGACCTGATCGAGACGGCGGACATGCCGACCCAGTGCGGTTCACCGGTGTTCGAAGGCTACGAATCGCATCGGGATTCGGCCAGCGTGCTCGCACTGCGCCAGGCCGGTGCGATCATCCTCGGCAAGACGGTCACCACCGAGTTCGCCGCCAAGGTGCCGCGCGGCACGCGCAACCCGTGGGATCCGGCGCGCACCCCGGGCGGTTCGAGCAGCGGCTCGGCCGCGGGCGTGGGCTGCGGCATGATCGCCGCCGGCCTCGGCACCCAGGTGATCGGCTCGCTGCTCCGGCCGGCGAGCTACTGCGGTGCCTATGCATTCAAGCCCACCTTCGGTGCGATCAACCGTGGCGGCTCGCATGACGGCCTGTCCCAGTCTGCGCATGGCCCGATCGCAGCGACCTTGCAGGATGCCTGGATCGTCGCCCGCGAGATCTCCGACCGCGCCGGCGGCGATCCCGGGTATCCCGGCCTGTACGGTCCGTCGGAGACCCCGGCGCCGGTGCGTCCGTCGCGCATCGTGGTGATCGAGACCGCCGGCTGGAAGATGGCCGATGCCGATGCAAAGGCCGCCTTCGAGGCTGCGGTGAAGCGGCTCGCCGACGAGGGCGTGCGGGTGCAGCGCCGCAACGACGATGCGCGCATCGCGCTGCTCGAGGTGGCGCTGGAAGACGCGGGACGCGTGTCGCACGCGCTGGTCAACTACGAGTCCGTGTGGCCGCTCAACACCTACCGCGACCGCGATCCTTCGAAGCTCAGCGATTTCCTGCGCGAGCGACTGGTCGAGGCCGAGAAGATGACCCAGGCCGACTACCGCAAGCTGCTCGCCACGCGCGCGGCCGCGCGCGCCGCGCATGCGATGCTGCTCGGCGAATGCGACGTGATGCTCACGCTGGCCGCGCCCGGCGTGGCGCCGCTGGGCATCGACTCCACGGGCGACACCGTGTTCAACATCCCCGCGTCCTACCTCGGTGCGCCGGCGCTCAGCCTGCCGCTGATGACCGTGCAGGGATTGCCGCTGGGGCTTCAGGCGATCGGCTTCATGGACCGCGATGCGGAGCTGTTCGAATCGGCGGGGTGGATCGACCAGGTGTTGCGGCCTTCCTGAGCACCGGCCCGGCGTCGCGGCTCACTCCTCCGAGTACTTCCGCGACGACCCCTTGAACTTCTCCACCGGGTACTTCACCGCGTTGAGGCCGATCTTCTCGTCGGCCGCCGCGACCAGGTCGAACTGCAGGCGGTCGGCCAGGCGCACGAGGTAGAGCAGCACGTCCGCCGATTCATGGCGGATGCGCTCGAGGTGGGCGGCCTCCGGCCGGTAGCTGTCCGCGCCGTCGATCCACTGGAACTCGGCCGCCAGTTCGCCAGCCTCGGCGGCGACGCCGATGGCCAGGTTCTTCGGGGAGTGGAACTGTTCCCAGTCGCGCTCCGCGGCGAACTGCCGCAGGCGTTCGGTGAGTCCTGCCACGCTGTCTGAGGCCATGTCTGTCGTCCGCATCGGGTACGGGGTGGATGTACCGGCCGAGTCTAGCGCTACACTGGGCCGGTCAACCAACCTGCCGCGGGGAGCCTGCATGTACAACCTCTACTACTGGTCGCATATCCAGGGCCGTGGCGAGTTCGTCCGGCTGGCGCTCGAGGCGGCGGGCGCCGACTATGTCGACGTCGTGCGCCGGTCCGAGAAGCGCGGCGGCGGACGCGCAGCCGTGCTGGCCATCCTGCAGGGCAACGACCCGCGCGCGCCGTTCGCCCCGCCGATCCTCGAGGTCGATGGCGAATGGATCTCGCAGACCGCGAACATCCTGGCCTTCCTCGGGCCGCGGCTGGGGCTGGTGCCGAAGGACGCAGCCGCGCGTCGCTGGGCGAACCAGCTGCAGCTGGTGATCGCCGATTTCGTCGTCGAGGCGCACGACACCCACCATCCGATCGCCAAGCACCTCTACTACGAGGAGCAGAAGCCGGCCGCGCGCAAGCGGGCGAAGGCCTTCGTCGAACTGCGCCTGCCGAAGTTCCTCGGCTACTTCGAGGGCGTGCTCGCGCGCAATGCGAAGGGTCCGTCGTGGATGGTCGGTGGCGCGCTGTCCTATGTCGACCTGTCGGTGTTCCAGGTCGTCGCCGGGCTGCGCTACGCATTCCCGAAGGCGATGGCCCGGCTGGAACCGGCGCATCCGCACCTGGTTTCGCTGGCTGCGCGCGTGGCCCGGCTGCCCCGGGTGGCACGCTACCTGAAGTCGAAGCGGCGAATCCCGTTCAACCAGAGCGGCATCTTCCGGCACTATCCGGAGCTCGATCGCTGACGCCTGCGCGCCCGCGGCGGTCAGGCGACCGTCGCCGTCGCCGGATAGTCGATGTAGCCCTTCTCCCCGCCGGCATAGAACGTGGCGGGATCCGCGCTGGCGAGCGGCAGGCCGGTGCGCAGGCGCTGCGGAAGATCCGGGTTGGCGATGAACAGCTGCCCGAAGGCCACGGCATCGGCGCCGCCGGCCGCCACGATCGCCGCAGCCGACGTGCCGTCGAAGCCTGCGCCGGCGATGTAGGTGCCGCCAAAACGCGTGCGCAGTTCACGGTGGTATTCGGCCGCCCGCGCTGCAGGTGCGACATGCAGGTATGCGAGTCCGAGCGGCGCGATGCTTTCGACCAGCGTCGTGCAGGTCTGCATCGGGTCCGCATCGGTGATGTCGTTGAACGCCATCTCGGGCGAGAGCTTGATGCCGACACGGTCTGCGCCGATGGCGCCGGCGATGGCCTGCAGCGCCTCGACGGTGAAGCGCGCCCGGTTGGCGGCGCTGCCGCCGTAGCCGTCGGTGCGCTGGTTCGACCCGGTGGACAGGAACTGCATCGGCAGGTAGCCCGAGGCTGCATGGAGCTCGACGCCATCGAACCCTGCCTCCACCGCGCGCCGCGCCGCTGCGGCATAGCCGGCGATCACGGCCGCGATGCCTTCCGCGCTCAGTGCCTCGGGCACCGGATGCGGCAGCATGCCGGCATCGGTGTAGACGGCGCCGGCCGCCTGCACTGCGGACGGTGCGACCGGCGTCGCGCCGCCCGGCAGCAGGGACGGATGGCTGATGCGGCCGACATGCATCAGCTGCGCGACGATGCGTCCCCCGGCGGCATGCACGGCCGCGGTCACCGGCTTCCAGGCCGCGACCTGGGCTGCGTCGGCCAGCCCGGGCGTGCGCACATAGCCCTTGCCCATCGGTTCCGGGAACACGCCCTCGCTGATGATCAGGCCGGCGCTGGCGCGCTGGGCATAGTAGGTGGCGGTGATCGGCAGCGGCCGGCCGTCATCGTCGGCGCGGGCGCGGGTCATCGGCGCCATCACGATACGGTTGGACAGCGCGAGACGGCCGGCGGACAGCGGGGTGAAGAGGGTGTTCATTCAGGACTCCTGATTGATCGGATGCGCGGATGATGCGATGCAGGGCGATGCAATGAAATCGGAGAGAATGGAGCGATTCGTTCAATTTGATTGAACTTCCGGATCCCGCCAGCCGCACGCTGCCGTGCGATCGGTAGAATGCGTCCACCTTGAACGCCCCGACCGCACCCGCCCCCGCACGCGACCTCTGCACCGACTGCGGCATCTCGCGCTCGTCCGACCCGAAACGCTGCGGGCGTGCCTGCCAGTTCATCCGGCCCGACTACCCGGCCCTCGAGGCGCAGGTGCATGGCCGCAGCCGCGATCCGGCCAGGGTCGACGAGCTGCACTTCGGCCCGTTCCGGCGCATGTTGCGTGCGTCGATGAAGGCGCCGGCCCCCGGCGCGCAGTGGACCGGCATCACCACCGGCATCGCCGAGCAGTTGCTGGCGCGCGGCCTGGTCGATGCGGTGCTGACCATGGCTCCGGATCCCGACGATCGCTGGCGGCCGGTGCCGGTGCTGGTCACCTCGGCACAGGACATGGCGGCCTGCCGCGGCATGCGCATGGGTTACGCGCCGCTGCTGTCGCTGCTGGAACCTGCCATCGCGGCCGGCCACCGTCGGCTGGCGGTGATCGGCATCCCCTGCCAGGTGTATGCGCTGCGCGCGCTCGAGAAGGAGCTGGGCTTCGAGCGGCTGTACGTGGTCGGCACGCCCTGCTCCGACAACACGACGACGGCGAACTTCCATGCCTTCCTCGACCTGCTCGCGGATGATCCGTCGACGATCACCTACCTCGAGTTCCGCGCCGACTACCGGGTCGAACTGCGCTTCACCGATGGCCGCACGAAGCTGATCCCGTTCCTCGACCTGCCGATCTCGAAGCTGCCACCGGACTTCTTCCCGCTGACCTGCCGCACCTGCGTCGACTACACCAACGTGCTGGCCGACATCACCGTCGGCTACATGGGCGGGCAGGGCGAGCAGTGGCTGCTGGTGCGCAACGAGCGTGGCGAGGAGCTGCTCGGGTTGCTCGGCGACACCATACAGACGGCTGCGCCCGGTTCGGCCGGCAAGCGGCAGGGGCCGGTGAAGGGCTTCCTGGCCAACGTGGAGCGTGCCGCCGGCGGCCTGCCGCTGCGCCGGATGCCGAACTGGCTGCGTCCGCTGGTCAACTTCCTGATGCCACGCATCGGCCCGCGCGGGCTGGAGTTCGCGCGCACCCGGGTCGAGATGAAGGCGCTCGAGTCGGTGGTGCACCTGCGCCGGGAGCAGCCGCGCCGGCTGCGCCACATGGTGCCGGCGCACCTGTGGAAGCTGGTCGAGCCTTACGGCCTGAAGCCGCGGGACGACGAGCGCCCGCGGCCCTGACCCGACCGGTCAGGCGGCTTTCGCGAACTGCGCCATCACGTCCTTCTCGTATGCCTCGACCTTCTGCACGCTGGGGCGCTCGCGCATGCGCGCCATGTGCGCCAGGCAGTTCGGGAAGGCGGACAGGTCGAGCTTGAACTGCGCGGCGCGGCGGAAGCACCAGAAGAAATAGGAATCCACGGCGGTGAAATGGTCGAAGAACCATTCACGCCCGTCGAGCAGTTCCTCGGCGATCTTCAGGTCTTCGAACAGCAGCTTCTGCGCGACCCGCTTCACGCCGTCGAACGCTTCCGGCATGTCGCAGTAGTTCTCCGGGCGGGCATTGGGGGTCAGGTGCGGATGGATCGTCGAGGTGAACCACGACATCAGCGAGATCGCCTTGAACTCGTCGAAGCCGGCCGGCAGCAGCTTCGCCGCGGGGAAGCTGCGCGCGATGAACTGCTGGATGGCGACATTCTCGGTGAGCGGATAGCCGTCGACGAAAAGCACCGGGACCTTGCCCTTGGGGTTGAACGCCAGGTACTCGGCGCTCTTCTGTTCCTTCGCACCGGTGTTCACGGTACGCACCGCGAACGGCACGCCGGCTTCGGTCAGGTTCACGTACGCCACCAGCGAACAGGCCATCGGGGCGTAGCACAGGGTCAGGTCCATCAGTGTCTCCTCCATGTCGGGTCGCGCATCGTACCCCGCCGCGAACCCCGACGCGCACCGGTCGTGGCGGCTGTTGGTCAACTGCGGGTCAACTGCGGCCCCCGCGCCCGCGTTAGGATGCTCGACATGGCTCTCTCACGCGCCGACCTCGAAGCCGACCTGCTGCGCAGGCAGTACGAGCAGTTCCATCCGGAACTGCCGATCGTGCCGCAGCATGCGTTCGACGCGTCGCTCGAGCATGCGCTGGCGGCCAACGGCGAGGGCCGTGATCTCTGGCTGTTCGCCTATGGTTCGCTGATCTGGAATCCGCTGTTCCATTTCGACGAGCGTCGCCCGGCGATGGTGCACGGACTGCATCGCCGCTTCTGCCTGTGGTCCAGGATGGGACGCGGCTCGCCCGACCGGCCCGGGCTGATGCTTGCGCTGGAGCATGGCGGACGCTGCCATGGCTTCGCGTTCCGCATTCCCGCCCACCAGGTGCGTACCGAACTCACGCTGATCTGGCGGCGCGAGATGACCATGGGCTCGTACGACGCGCGCTGGGTGAACGCCCTGGCCGACGGCCAGCCGGTGCGTGCGCTGGCCTTCGTGATCAACCGCAAGGGCTGGCAGTACGCCGGCAAGCTCCCCGCCGACGAGGTGGTCGAGGTACTGGCGCATGCGCGCGGTCGACTCGGCTCGGCGGCCGAATACCTGTTCCAGACGGTCGACTGCCTGCGCGCCAACGGCGTGCAGGATGCGCCGCTGTTCGCGCTGGCCGATCGGGTGGCGTCGATGCATGCACGGCATGCGCTCGGCACCGGGTGCCCCGAGCAAGGTGCCTGAGGGCGTTCCGGGGGCCGTGGTTCTGGCGTAGGATTTGCCCCCGGTGCATTGCGGCCTGTCGGCCGTCACCCCTCACTGGAACCCCTTTCCGATGCTCGAAGCCGCCGTTGCCACCTCCCATCCCGCTGCCCGGCCGGGCGCAGTGCCCGCCGCCGCGACGGTCGCCTGCCTGCTGGGCCTGTTCGCGGCCTCCTCCGTGCTGGCCCAATCGTTTCCGTCCAAGAGCCTGCGCATCATCGTCCCCTATGCGCCCGGCGGTGTCGTCGACTTCGTCGGCCGCACGCTCGGGCAGAAGCTGTCCGAGCAGCTCGGCCAGGCGGTGGTGATCGACAACCGCGGCGGTGCCGGCGGCATGGTGGGCGCCGAGGTCGCGGCGCGCGCGGGGGCCGACGGGTACACGATGCTGGTGATGGACCCGGCGATCGTGATCAACCAGAGCCTGCAGCCGAAGGTGCCGTACGACGTGCTGAAGGATTTCCGCACGGTGACCATCGTCACTTCATCGCCGCTGGTGCTGGCGATCAACCCGAAGGTCGGTGCCCGCACCGTGTCCGAGCTGGCGGCGATCGCCAAGGCGAAGCCGGGCACGCTGTCGTTCGCTTCGGCCGGCATCGGCACCACGCCGCACATGGCGGGCGAGTTCTTCAAGGCACGCATCGCGCAGGACATCGTGCACGTGCCGTACAAGGGCAGCGGTCCGGCGATGACCGACCTGATCGCCGGCAACGTGCAGATGACCTTCTCGTCGATCGCCGCCGCTATCCCGTTCTTCAAGGAAAACCGGCTGGTCGGCCTCGCCACCACCGGGCCGAAGCGCGTGCCTGCACTGTCCGACCTGCCGACCATGGTCGAGGCGGGCTTCGCCGGCTTCGAGGTCGAGCTCTGGCAGGGGCTGTTCGTGCCGGCGGCCACGCCGAAGGACACCGTCGCCCGGCTGCATGCCGAGACGGTCAAGGCGCTGGGCACGGCCGAGATGCGCGCCGCGCTGGCCAAGGTCGGCAACGACCCGGTCGGCAATTCGCAGGCCGAGGCCGAGCGTTTCGTGCGCGCCGAGCTCGCGAAATGGGCGAAGCTGGTGAAGGACGCCGGCATCAAGCCGCAGTAGTCCGACGGAGGAAGCATCATGGCTGGAGCATCGAACCGTGTCGCCATCGTCACCGGTGCCGGCAGCGGCATCGGCAAGGCGTCCGCACTCGCGCTGCTGCGCGATGGCTGGCATGTCGCACTCGCCGGGCGCCGCGCCGACGTGCTCGAGGCCGCAGCCGCGGAGTCGGGTGCCGGCGACCGCGCATTGCCGGTGCCGACCGACATCACCTCGCCCGAGTCGGTCGCCGCGCTGTTCGCCGCGGTGAAGCAGGCCTGGGGCCGGGTCGACGTGGTGTTCAACAACGCCGGGCTGAACGCGCCCGGCGTGCCGCTGGAAGACCTGCCCGTCGAGAAATGGCTGGCGGTGGTCAACACCAACCTGACCGGCGCCTTCCTGTGCACCCAGCAGGCGTTCCGGATCATGAAGGCACAGGTGCCGATGGGCGGGCGCATCATCAACAACGGATCGATCTCGGCCCATGTACCGCGGCCCGACTCGGCCCCCTACACCGCCAGCAAGCACGGCATCACCGGCCTGACGAAGACCACCGCGCTCGACGGGCGCAAGTACGACATCGCCTGCTGCCAGATCGATGTCGGCAATGCCATGACCGAACTCGCCGCGCGCATGTCGAAGGGCGTGAAACAGGCCAACGGCGAGATCAGGGCAGAACCCATGATCGACGTCGAGGATGTCGCACGCACCGTCCTGCACATGGCCAACCAGCCACTGCACGTCAACCTGTTCACCGTGACCATCATGGCGACCAAGATGCCCTTCGCCGGCCGCGGCTGACGGATAAATCGGGTCAGAGACGATTTATCTGTCCGGCCTGGCCTGTACAGGTGAGCGCCCTGTAAATCGTCTCTGACCCGATTTACTCGAAGCGGTCGGCCTCCATCACCTTCGTCCACGCGGCGACGAAGTCGCGCACGAACCTCGCCTGTGAATCGGCGCAGGCGTGCACCTCCGCCAGCGCACGCAGCTGCGAGTTCGAGCCGAACACCAGGTCGACCGTCG
>JAIENF010000324.1 GCA_019751575.1 Burkholderiales bacterium | reverse complement strand
TGATGCTGGCAGCAGCACCCGCCAGCGGCGTGCTGCCGGTCATCGCGATGGTCACGGTCGGTGGCGAAAGTGACCTGCTCGCGGGCGAACTGGACATTCATGCAGCGACGCCCGACGATGCACACGCCCACGAGCCCGGATGGAAGGAGATGCTCGTGTGGGGGGGCACCGGCGTGGCCGCGCTGCTGCTGGCCTGGGCTGCCTTGCGAGCGCTTCGGGGGCGCAACGCGCGCGTGCGGGGTGCGGCATGAAGCGCACCGTCGCGGCATCGGTTCTTTTCGTGCTTTCCGTACTGTCTGCTCCCGCAAGCCAGGCGGGTCCTGGTCACGATCATGGAGAGGCGTCCGCGCAGGGCACAGGCAACGGGCCTCAGCGACTGCCCGACGGCAGCGTGTTCCTGCCCAAGCCGGCTCAGCGCCAGCTCGGCGTGCGCACCCTGGTATCCGCGTCCGCCGAACTGCCCAGGACAGTCGAACTCGGCGCACGCGTGCTGATGGATCCCAATGCCGGCGGGCGGGTCCAGGCGGTGAATGCCGGCCGTCTCGCACCCGGGCCCCGGGGCCTGCCGAATCCGGGACAGGCCGTGCGAAGCGGAGAGGTGCTCGCCTACGTCATCTCCTCGGCCGCGCCGATCGAGCGGTCCAACCAGGCTGCCCAGCTCGCCGAACTGCGTGCGGCAAGGACCCTGGCCACCCGGCGCCTGGCGCGCCTGCGCGAACTGTCCGATACCGTGCCCCGGAAGGACATCGAAGCGGTGGAGAGCGAACTGGCCAGCCTGACCGACCGGATCGCCGCCGTGGACACCGGCCTGTCGAGCCGCGAGGCGCTGGTTGCACCCGTGTCGGGCGTGATTGCCTCCGGGAATGCGGTCAGCGGCCAGGTCGTCGACGCGCGCGAGCTGGTGTTCGAGATCGTCGATCCGACCCGCCTGCGCATCGAGGCGCTCACCTTCGACCCTGCACTGGCCTCCGATATCGGCGCGGCCCAGCTGGCGGTGGGCGAGCAGCGCATCTCCCTGGAGTTCATCGGTGCCGCACGCAGCCTGCGCGAGCAGGCACTGCCGCTGGCCTTTCGCGCACGGGGCGCCGCGCTGGACCAGCTGGCCGTCGGCCAGCCGGTCAAGGTCTTCGTGCAGTCCAGGCAGAAGTTCCAGGGCATTGCGGTGCCCGTGTCCGCACTGATGCGCAATCCGGCCAACCAGACGATCGTGTGGGTCAAGGTGGCACCCGAGCGCTTCGAGCCGCGCACGGTGACCGCGGAGCCGCTGGATGGCGTCACCACAGTGATCACCTCCGGCCTGCAGCCCGGCGACCGGGTTGCCACCCGGGGCGCGACCCTGATCAACCAGGTGCGCTGACATGTTCAAGTGGCTGCTCGACAACAGTCTCGCCAACAGGCTCCTCGTACTGATCGGCGCCGTGGTGCTGATGGCCTATGGTGCATTCACGCTCTCGCGCACCCCGGTGGATGTATTCCCGGACCTCAACAAGCCGACTGTGACCATCATGACCGAGGCCGGCGGAATGGCCGCCGAGGAAGTGGAGCAACTGATCACCTTCCCGCTGGAGACGACCATGAACGGCCTGCCGGGCGTGGAGTCCCTGCGCTCGACGTCGTCCGCGGGCCTGTCCTTCGTGTACGTGACCTTCAACTGGGACACCGACATCTTCCGCGCGCGGCAACTGGTGTCGGAGCGCTTGTCCTCGATGGAGGGTGCGATACCGGTCGGGGTGGTGCCACGCATGGGGCCGATCAGCTCGATCATGGGCGAGATCATGCAGATCGCGATCCCGGTCGATCCGGCAAAGGTGTCTCCGATGGCGGTGCGCGAGTTCGCGGACTGGGTGCTGCGCCCGCGCCTGCTGTCGATCGCCGGAGTCGCGCAGGTGATCCCGATCGGTGGCGAGGTTCGCCAGTTCCAGGTGCAGCCCGACACGCGGCGGATGTCGGAGCTCGGCATCTCTCTCGAGCAGCTGGAGGCAGCGCTGAGGGGCTTCTCAAGCAACACCTCCGGCGGCTTCCTCGAACTGAATGGCCGCGAGTATCTGATCCGCAACCTCGGGCGCACCTCACGGCTGGACGATCTGAAGGAACTCGCCCTCGCTGCCCGCGATGGCCAGCCGATCCGGTTGCGCCAGATCGCCACGGTTACCTTCGCCGCGGCGATCAAGCGCGGAGATGCAGGCTTCGAGGGGAAGCCTGCGGTGATCCTCGGCATCCAGAAGCAACCCACCGCGGACACCATCGGCCTGACGCGCTCGATCGAAGACGCCCTCGAGGGACTGAAGGCCTCGCTGCCGCCGGGCATGGAAGCGCCGAGGGTGACGTTCCGGCAGGCGAGCTTCATCGAAGCCTCGATCACCACGTTGCAGGGGAAGCTCATCGGGGCTTCCGTGTTCGTCGCGGTGATCCTCTTCCTGTTCCTCGGTACCCTCCGCCCGACGGTGATCGCGCTCACCGCCATCCCGGTGTCGATCCTCGTCACGGCGCTTGTCTTTCGCTACTTCGGCCTGTCGATCAACACCATGACGCTCGGGGGCCTGGCCATCGCCATCGGGGGCCTCGTCGACGACGCCGTGGTGGACGTCGAGAACATCATGCGGCGGCTGAAGGAAAACCGCCAGAAGGACTCCGGCCAACGCCTGAACCTGCTGGCGGTGGTGGCCAAGGCGTCGATGGAAGTGCGTTCGGGCATCCTGTACGCCACGGTCATCATCGTACTGGTGTTCGTGCCGCTGTTTGCGCTGCCGGGCCTGGAGGGTCGGCTGTTCGTGCCGCTGGGCATCGCCTTCATCGTCTCGACGCTGGCCTCGCTGCTGGTATCGGTCACGGTGACACCGGTACTCAGCTATTACCTGTTGCCGCGCATGAAGACGCTTGACCACGGCGACACGCGGCTGCTGGCCTGGCTGAAAGCGCGCTACCGCAACGGCCTGGGCGCCGTGCTGCGTCGACCGAAGGCAGCCCTGGCGGCAGCGGGCGCTGCCGTGCTGGTGGCAGCCGCGGCGGTGCCGTTCTTCCCGACCACGTTCCTGCCACCCTTCAGTGAAGGCACGCTGCTGATCGGCCTGCGCCTGAACCCGGGGGTGACGCTCACGGAGACCTCTGCACTCGCCCGACAGGCCGAGGTGCTGGTCAGCCAGGTACCCGAGGTGACCCACGTCGGCCGACGCAGCGGCCGTGCCGAACTGGACGAGCATGCAGAAGGCGTGCATGTGAGCGAACTCGATGTCGGCCTGAAGCCCACGGCCGAACTGGACCGCAGCATGGACGAGATCAAGGCCGACATCCGGGCACGGCTGGTGAACCTGCCGGCCGCGATCGAGATCGGACAGCCGATCTCGCACCGGATCGACCACATGCTGTCGGGCGTGCGTTCCCAGATCGCGATCAAGATCTTCGGCGAGGATCTCGACGTGCTGCGAGGGCAGGCGGACCGACTGCGTGCGCGGCTTGCGACGATTCCCGGCATCGCCGACCTGCAGATCGAGAAGCAGGTGCTCGCGCCGCAGATCAAGGTTCGGGTCGACTACGCCGCGGCAGCCCAGTACGGCATACCCGCACCGCAGATCCTGTCAGCCCTGCAGAGCCTGGTCGAGGGCGAGCGCGTAACCCAGATCGTCGAGGGTAGTCGCCGATTCGCCCTCGTGGTACGCCTCCCCGAGTCGGCGCGTTCGATCGAAGGACTCGGGCAGATCCTGATCGAGACACCCTCGGGCCGGATACCCCTGTCGAAGGTCGCCACCATCGAGGACGGCGACGGCCCGAACCAGATCAGCCGTGATGACGGCAGGCGGCGCATCGTGCTGTCGGCGAATGCATCCGGGCGCGCACTCTCGGAGATCGTCGCCGACATTCGCGCGGTCGTCGCGGACACCCCCCTGCCGGAAGGCTACTTCATCACGCTCGGAGGCCAGTTCCAGGCGCAGGAAGAGGCGTCGCGGCTGGTCGGACTGCTGTCGATCGTGTCGCTTGCACTGATGTTCATCGTGCTCTACAGCCGCTATCGGTCGGCGACCCTGTCGGCGCTGATCATGGTGAACATTCCCCTCGCCCTGGTAGGTGCGGTGCTCGGCCTGTGGCTTTCAGGACAGCCGCTGTCGGTGGCCGCGCTGGTCGGCTTCATCACGCTTGCCGGCATCTCGGTGCGCAACGGCATCCTGAAGGTCAGCCACTACATCAACCTGATGCGCTTCGAAGGCGAGCGCTTCGATCTCCCGATGATCGTGCGCGGGTCGCTCGAGCGGCTGAGCCCGGTACTGATGACGGCACTGGTCACCGCCTTCGCCCTCGCCCCGCTGCTGTTCGAGGCGGAGCAGCCCGGCACGGAGGTCCTGCATCCGGTGGCCGTGGTGATCTTCTCCGGACTCATCAGTTCGACCTTGCTGGACACCTTCCTCACGCCCGTGATGTTCTGGCTGTTCGGCCGCACGGCAGCCGAGCGGCTCATGAACGACAAGGACACGGAGGCACTTTGATCACCGTTCAACCACCGAAAGGAAAGCCATGAAACGCATCGCCCTCGTTGCAGCAGGACTCGCACTCGTCATCTCCGGCAGCGCATTCGCCGCGGAAGGAAAGCACGACCACAGCCACGGGCACAAGCCGCTGCACGGCGGCGTGGTCGTCGAGGTGAAGGATGTCGACTATGAGCTGGTCGCCGCGCCGGCGCTGATCCGGTTGCACCTGCGCGACCACGGAAAGGCTGTCGATGTGAGCCGTACGACCGCGAAGCTCACCCTGCTGATGGGCAACGAGCGGCAGGAGGTCGATCTCAAGCCGGCTGGCGGCTGGCTGGAAGCGGCTGGCACCTTCAAGGTGGCCCCCGGCACCCGCGTGGTGGCCGTGGTCACGACAGCCGGCAAGCCAGCTGCGACCGTGCGCTTCGTGATGAAATAGTCGGCGGCGATGTTGTCTGATCCGGTGGTTCGCGCCGCCGTTCTGCGAGGGTTTGCTCGCGCGCAGCTCGGCGAAGTCCAGTCGTGGGCGCTCGGAAACCGAGCGGCCCGAGCGTGAGCGAGCCTGGGATCGACCTTGGCTCTGCCGATAAGCGCCGCACCCTCTGGATCGTGCTGTGGCTGAATCTGTCGATTGCTGCCGGCTTTTATGCGACCGGCTATTTCGCCGACTCCAGTGCCCTCCTCGCCAATGGCCTCGACAATTCGGCCGACGCGATTGTCTACGTCCTCAGTCTCCTGGCGTTGAACCGCTCGCGCGAATGGAAGCGCGGCGCTGCGCGGTTTTCAGGAATCATGCTGCTGCTATTCGGAGGCGTCGTGATCGTCGATGCCGTGCGGCGTTTCATCGAAGGGTCGGCACCCGGAGGCGGTCTCATGATGGCCATGGCGGTGGTCGCGGCCGTGGTAAACCTCGCTTGTCTCCATTTGCTCAAGCGGCTGGAGAATCCGGACGTGAACCTGCGTGCTGCGTCGACCTTCAGCTTCAATGACTCCGTGGCGAACGCAGGTATCGTCCTTGCCGGCCTGGTGGTAATGCTCACCGGCGACAACTGGCCCGATCTGCTCGTCGGCATCGCGGTCTCGTGCGTTGCGGTCCACGGCGCCGTGACCATCCTGCGTGATGCCCACATGGACGTGCATGCGGAAGCGGGAACGGTCCATCCAGGGCGCGGACAGTGACGCGACTTCCAGTGCCAGGGCAGCGGAGCGCATTCGTAGGTTTATGGCTTGTGGCCTTCGGGCTGGCACCAGCCAACTGGAGCCTTCCTCAGGCGGACCGTGTGGCTGGACCTGAAAGTTCCCGATGGAGCCGGATCAGCCAGCCTCATCCCGAGGCGGGGGCCTTCGGACAGTCTGTCCTCGGCCCTTGCTCCGGTTGGAAGGCGCCTCTGCGCGTGGGTACGGTTGTACAACCGGCCTGCGCGGGCGGCGCGCTATTTGGTGCTCGACTTCGCCTGCCGGTCAGTGCGCACGAAGCGGCCATCGCGCCACTCGTACTCTGCGCCGATGAAGGTCCAGGCTTCTTCGCCACCCACGTAGCGATACAGACCGTCGGCGCTGATCCAGTCCTTGCCGAGGGCAGCAGCAGTATCGGCGGAGACGGCCTTGCGCGTGGTCGTCGAGGCATCGCGATTCAATTCGGAGATCGCGCCAGGGGCGCCCGTCTCGGGGTCGGAAAACCAGGCAGCAGAAGCAAGTCCCGGTGCGGCGAAGCCAGCGATTGCCAGCGAGATGACTGCGATTTTTCTGGAGATCATGATGGGTATCCTTTCCTTGGAGGTTGTCTCGCGACACTGGGTCGCGGCTATGCCGATCGGCATATGAAGAAGTGTAGAAGGCGACCTCCAACAGAAAGCGAACGGGCACATTACGATTCGGCAATGTCCGTGGGCAGCGGTGCGCGGCGTGTGCGTGGCCCCTGTCGCGTCCTCGCATGCACGGTAGTGCGGGCTTGTCCGCGCGCCCCGGCAGCCTGTGAAATGAATCGGGAGTGCCTCGATGAACGGTGCAGGCGCCCCCTGACCATGCGGCATCCGCAAGACGGTAGAGCCCTCAGGCGGTGCCACCAGGCAGGACAGGGGCTCGAATGAAGCTGCTCGTGGTCGAGGACGAGCTCAAGCTGGCCGAGTACCTGCGTAAGGGTCTGAGCGAAGAAGGATTCGTGGTGGACCTGGCGGCCAACGGAGTGGACGGCCTGCACCTGGCGTCGGAGTTCGACTACGACCTGATCGTTCTGGACGGCATGCTTCCCGGAATCGATGGTCTAACCCTGCTCACGGCGCTGCGGCAGAGCAAGCAGACACCGGTGCTGATGCTCACCGCGCGTGTGCGTGTCGAGGACCGCGTGCGGGGGCTGCAAAGCGGTGCCGATGACTATCTCGTCAAGCCGTTTGCTTTCTCCGAGCTCCTGGCACGCATTCACGTGCTCCTGAGACGTGCGCGTCCCTTCCCGCTGACGGACAGTGCGACATCACTCAGGGTGGCAGACCTCGAAATAGATCTGGTGCGTCGCAAGGCGGTCAGGGCGGGCCGCAGCCTGGAGCTCACCGCGCAGGAGTTCGGACTGCTCACACTGCTCGTACGCCGGCAGGGCGAAGTCCTGTCTCGTACAGAGATTGCGGAACAGGTTTGGAACATCAACTTCGACTGCGGGACGAACGTCATCGACGTGGCGATCCGCCGTTTGCGCATGAAACTGGACATTCCGTTCGAACACCCACTGCTGCATACCGTGCGCGGCATGGGGTACGTGCTGGAAGCACGCGTCGAATGAGCCGCAGTCGTATCGGATCCCTGGGCTACCGATTGTCGATGTGGCTCGCGGCGCAGGCTCTCGCGGGCCTGAGCGCCGTATGCCTAGTGGTCTACGGCGCCACCCACATGGGTTTCCAGGCCCGTCAAGCAGAGGCCCTGGCGCAGAAGCAGGTGCAACTGAGCCACCTTCTGTCGGACACCGCGCACACTGGTGATACAAGTACGCTCAGGCACAGACTCGACGATTTCTTCATCGGGCATCCGGATATGTCCTTGAGTCTGACCCGTTCAGTGGACGGGTCGGAGTTCTATCTTCGCGCCTTGCCATCTTCAGCGAAGGACGTACGCATCGCTCGTTTCGAAGTTCCCGCGCCGGTGCCCGAGCAAGGCATGCTCGTGGCCCTACTGGCGCTGGATGTTCGAGAGGATGCCGCGCTGCTGAATCGCATCGGAGCCACACTTGCGGTAGCGGCGCTGGCTGGCGCGCTGCTTGTTTCAGCGGGCGGCTTCTTGCTCGTGCGCATCGGTCTGCGCCCGCTGCGCGCTCTTGTCATTCAGACCAGGAAGCTGTCAGCCGACACCCTGCATCTTCGTCTGGATGGAGCTGCACAACCCGAGGAACTCGAGCCGCTGATCGCGCAGTTCAACGCCTTGCTCGGCCGGCTGGAACGAGCCTACGTCCAGATGGAAGGCTTCAATGCAGATGTGGCCCATGAGCTGTGCACGCCACTGGCGACCCTGATCAGCAGCACCGAACTGGCATTGCGCAAGGCGCGCGATGTCGATGAGCTGCGAGAGGTGCTGGGGTCGAATCTGGAGGAGCTGCAGCGCGTTGCCAGTATCGTTCACGACATGTTGTTCCTGTCGCAGGCGGATCGCGGCGCCATTGCGCGACGCGTCGCAACCCCTAGCCTCGCCGATTTCGCGCATCAGGTATGTAACTACCATGAAGCGGCGCTCATGGATGCTGGACTGACTCTCGAGATCGTCGGTGATGCGGAGGGCAGTTTCGATACTCCGTTGCTGCAGCGAGCGCTGTCGAATCTGATAGGAAACGCCACGCGGTATGCTCGGCGCGGATCTGTGGTCCGCGTCGAGATCTCTCGGCCCGCGCCCGCTGAAGTGCAACTGCGAGTAGTCAATCAAGGCGTCACGATCGCGCCTGAGCATCTGCCCCGCTTGTTTGACCGCTTCTTCCGGGGCGAATCCTCCCGCAGTGAAGGGCGTCGCAACCACGGACTCGGACTGGCCATCGTGGCAGCCATCGCGCGTATGCATGGAGGACGCGTACTGGCAACGTCCTCTGATGGCGTCTCGACGATAGGTATGGTCTTGAAGGACGGCGTAGCCGGCCGAGCCGAACCCGTCGGCGCGTAGTGGTGCACCAGAAAAGTTGGCGTGAGTATTCGCAGGTATGCCATGACAGGAGCCGTCGACTGTTGCAATGAAGGCCGTGAGTCGCGGCCTTGAAAGCGGGTCACCGAAAGCGGCGGGCCCTGCCGCGCGGTCTGGTCAGGTCAAGGGCGGCCGAAGGCCGGCGCAGCGAACCCTTGACCGTAGCCGGAACAACATCATGGAGAATGCGGTGCGCC
>JAIENF010000527.1 GCA_019751575.1 Burkholderiales bacterium | reverse complement strand
GCGCTGGATGCGGACGATCGCCGACGGCTGCTCCATCCCTCGTGTGGCGGGGTGATCCTGTTCTCGCGCAACTACGAGTCCCCGGCGCAGCTGTCTGCCCTGGTCGCGTCGATCCACGCATTGCGCACGCCATCGCTGCCGGTCGGCGTCGACCATGAAGGGGGGCGCGTACAGCGCTTCCGCAGCGGCTTCACCGCGATTCCGTCGATGGGTTCGATCGGCATGACATGGGCCGCCGATCCGGCGGCTGCCTGCAGCAGGGCTGGCCTCGCGGGACATGTGATGGCGGCGGAGCTCCGGGCCTGCGGCGTGGACTTCACGTTCGCCCCGGTGCTCGACCTCGATTTCGGACGCAGCGGCGTGATCGGAGACCGGTCGTTCCATGCCGATCCGGCTGCGGTCGTCGCACTCGGACGGGCGCTCGTCCGCGGCCTGCGCAGCGGCGGCATGGCGTCGGTGGGCAAGCATTTTCCGGGGCATGGCTATGCCGAGGCCGACTCGCATGTGGATGTTCCGGTGGATCCCCGGCCCTTGGCGGAAATCCTCGCCTCGGACACGCTGCCGTATGCGCGGCTTGCGCCGGGCGACCTTTCGGCAGTGATGCCCGCCCATGTGATCTATCCGGCGGTAGACCCGATGCCGGCGGGCTTCTCCCGCTTCTGGCTGCAGGAGGTGTTGCGCCGACGGCTGGGGTTCGACGGTGCGATCCTGAGCGACGACCTGGCGATGGAAGGGGCGAGGGTGGCCGGCGACGTGCGTGGACGCGCGCTGGCCGCCCTGTCTGCCGGTTGCGACCTCGTGCTCCTGTGCAACCGGCCCGATCTTGCGGACGAACTGCTCGGACGGTCGTTGCCTCCGGTCTCGGCGACGAGCGCCTGCCGGCTGGCGGCCCTGCGTGGTCGCGCACGTCCGGCGGATGCACCTGCAAGCCTCGCCGAGCTGCAGGCATCCAGCGCGTTTGCCGCGCAGGTGCAGGCCCTGGCCGCGGGCTGATCGGGCCTGGCGGCCCCGTGCCCGTCCGTGACGGCGCGCGGCCTGGCCATGCATTCGCTGCAGGGGTGCCGGATGTCCCCATCGGTGTCGGAACTGTTACCTTGCACACCTTGCACGCGGCAGGCACGCTCCCGGAACGTATGCAACCCCGCAGGGTCCGGCTGCGACTGACCGGCCCGGCTCCGATGCCTGTTCGAGGTGAAGGCACCTACCCATGTCCGATCAATTGACCCGGAAGCCCCAGGACTACGCGTTTGAGGACTGGCAGCGGCTGCACGAGACCGACCCGGAATCCTTCGAACTGCGGAGGAAGGAAGCGCTCGAAGCGGTGATAGCCTCCGCGCCTGCCGACATGCAGCAACGTCTGCGCGGCGTGCAGTTCCGGGTGGACATGGAGCGGGCGCGGGCGGGCAGCGACCTTGCGGCGTGCCTGAAGGCCCACTCGATGATGTGGGACAGCCTCGTGCGGTTGCGCGATGCGCTTTCCGAACTGTCGGACCTGCAGAAGGGCGGGATCCTGGGCGCGGTTGCGCGGACGCCAGCCGCGATCCGGAATGCGACGGTCATCCCTTTTCGACCAGGCATCGAAAAGCACCGTGGCGAAGCAGATGGTAGCGATAAAACCGTATCTTAATCAGTATATTGAAGAAG
Source organism: Burkholderiales bacterium (assembly GCA_019751575.1). Lineage (GTDB taxonomy): Bacteria > Pseudomonadota > Gammaproteobacteria > Burkholderiales > CAIKXV01 > CAIKXV01. The sequence goes on along the minus strand of JAIENF010000527.1, from coordinate 7,035 downwards.
CTACCTGAGACCATTTCCAGAAGTCTGGTGCCGGCCGACCCTGGCTCCGGGACGGCTGATGACGACCGTGGGAAAGCGTCCGGGCCGACGCCACTCCCCCCTGATCGTGAGGTCCTGCTGCAGCGCGTGGGAGAACTGCCGCATCTGCCGGGCGTCTACCGCATGATCGGTGCCGACGAGCGGGTGCTGTACGTCGGGAAGGCGATCGACCTGCGCAAGCGCGTCGGTTCATACTTCCAGTCGGGTCGCGGCACATCGCCCCGGATCGAACTGATGGTCCGGCAGGTGCACCGTTTCGACGTCACCATCACGCGGTCCGAGTCCGAGGCGCTGCTGCTCGAGAACAACTTCATCAAGTCTCTGCAGCCGCGCTACAACATCCTCTACCGGGACGACAAGTCGTACCCGTACCTGCGGATCGGCCCTGGCGATTTCCCGCGCCTCGCCTTCTACCGCGGGACGCTCGACCAGAAGTCGCGGTTCTTCGGTCCGTTCCCGAACGCCGGCGCGGTGCGGTCCAGCATCCAGCTCATCCAGAAGGTGTTCCGCCTGCGCACCTGCGAAGACACCGTCTTCCGCAACCGGTCCCGTCCCTGCCTGCTGCAGCAGATACAGCGCTGCACGGGGCCCTGCGTCGGCCTGGTCGGACGCGAGGCCTATGCCGAGGATGTCGCCGACGCCATGCTTTTCCTCGAAGGCCGGGACGACCTGGTGATCGACAAGCTGGTGCGGCGGATGGAAGCCGCGGCGGACCGGCTGGCCTTCGAGGAGGCCGCGATGGTGCGCGACCAGATCCAGGCCTTGCGCAAGGTGCGCGAATCGCAGTTCGTCGATGCAGGCACGGCCACCAACGCAGATGTCGTCGCCTGCGAATCGGTGTCCGGCCGCTTCTGCGTGAACGTCGCGATGATCCGCGCCGGGCGCCATGTCGGAGACCGGAGCCTGTTCCCGGACCATGCCGAGGGTGCGACATCCCCGGAGGTGCTGCATGCATTCCTTTCGCAGCATTACCTCGGCGCGGACGTACCTGAACAGATCATCGTGCATCCGCCGATCGAGGCAGACGACCTGCTCGAGGTCCTCTCGCAACAGGCTGGACGCAAGGTCCAGCTGTCGGTGAACCCCCGCGAGACGCGACGCCGCTGGCTCGAGATGGCGATGCAGAATGCGCGCATGGCGCTCGAACGCCGCCTCGCCAGCCAGCAGAACCAGGAGGCACGGCTGGCAGCGCTGCAGGAGGCGCTGCACCTGCCCGAGGGGGTGCGCAGGATCGAATGCTTCGACGTCAGCCACACGATGGGCGAGGCTGCGGTTGCCTCGTGCGTGGTCTACGAGGGCGACGCCATGCGGCCGGGCGAGTACCGCCGCTACAACGTGGCTCCGGAGGCGCCTGGCGACGACTATGCCGCGATGCGCGAGGCGCTCGAGCGTCGATTCCGCAGGGCGGTCGCGGGGGAGGGAAGGCTGCCTGACCTGCTGCTGGTCGACGGTGGGCCGGGGCAATCGCGGATCGCGCGCGAAGTGCTCGACGACCTGGGCGTGATCGACCTGCCCGTGGTCGGGGTCGCCAAGGGCGAAGGCCGCAAGCCGGGGCTGGAGACCCTGGTGTTCACCGATGGCCGCGAGGGGCTCCAGTTGGCCATGGACCACCCCGGCGCGCACCTCGTGCAGCAGATCCGCGACGAGGCACATCGCTTCGCGATCCAGGGCCATCGCGCCCGGCGCGACAAGAAGCGCGTCGGTTCGGCGCTCGATGGCATTCCCGGCGTGGGGCCGAAGCGGCGCCAGCAACTGCTTGCGCGCTTCGGCGGGCTGCGCGGCGTGGCCGCCGCGAGTGCGCAGGACCTGATGCAGGTCGACGGCATCAGCCATTCTCTCGCCGAACGCATCTATCGGGCGCTACACTGAGCCGATGTATCCCGCACTTCCAAACCACCTCACCTGGGCGCGGATCATCGCGATCCCGATCTTCATCGGAATCTTCTACCTTCCGGATGCCTGGATCGATGCCCAGCAGAAGAACCTGCTGTCCACCCTGCTGTTCGTGGGCGCCGCGCTCACCGACCTGCTGGACGGCTACATCGCCCGCCGGTACCAGCTGACGACGCCGTTCGGTGCCTTCCTGGATCCGGTGGCCGACAAGCTGATCGTCGCCGCGGCCCTGATCCTGCTGGTGGAACTCGACAGGGTCGGCGCGGTCATCGCGGTCATCATCATCGGCCGCGAGATCACCATCTCCGCGCTGCGGGAATGGATGGCGAAGGTCGGCAACAGCGGCAGCGTCGCGGTCTCGATGGTCGGAAAGGTGAAGACGGCCGCGCAGATGACGGCGATCCCCATGCTGCTCTACCACGCCCCGATTTTCGGCATCGACATCCAGCGGTTGGGCACCTGGCTGGTCTATCTGGCCGCGGTGCTGACCTTGTGGTCGATGGTCTACTACCTTCGCCGCGCGCAGCCGGCAGCCGCCCGCCCGGAGCGGGAGCACTGATGTTGCATGTTTCGGTCGTCTACAACTTGACTTCCTTCCCGCCGAATCTATAATCCGTCCTCCTGTGATGCGGGAATAGCTCAGCTGGTAGAGCGCAACCTTGCCAAGGTTGAGGTCGGGAGTTCGAGCCTCCTTTCCCGCTCCAATTCATTCCCTGGGGAGCGCACGTCGCGCTTCCCATTTTTGTTTGATCGACGTGCATCGCCCGGGGTTGCCGCGACGCTGGCAGCGACACCGGATGACGGCGTACAGGTCGAACACCGGCCCGAACCGTTTCGACGGGCAAGCAGGGCGGGGTGGCAGAGTGGTTATGCAGCGGCCTGCAAAGCCGTGTACGCCGGTTCGATTCCGACCCCCGCCTCCATATTGATTTCGCCGCCCGGGTGGTGAAATTGGTAGACACAACGGACTTAAAATCCGTCGCCCTTCAACGGGCATACCGGTTCGAGTCCGGTTCCGGGCACCAGTCACCGTGATCATCTACGACTTCCGCTGTGAACGCGAACACCGGTTCGAGGGCTGGTTCAGTTCACAGGGCGATTGCGAGCGTCAGGTAGAGGCCGCGCAGGTACGATGCCCGGTCTGCGATTCGTCTTCCGTGTCGCGGGTGCCGAGTGCGCTTCACGTGAAGAGTTCCGCCCGCGAGCCGGCACCGGTACCGGCCAGGCCCGCCGGAACAGGCAGCATGACGCTGCCGGCCGGGGTGGCAGGTGAGCCCGATCCCGCGAAGCTGCGCGAGGCGGTGGAAAGGCTGCGCAGCTGGGTGGCGGCCACCGAGGATGTCGGCGCGGGATTCGCCGACGAAGCGCGTCGCATCCATAACCAGGAAGCGCCGGAGCGCAGCATCCGGGGCGTGACCACCCCGGACGAAGCGCGCGCCCTTCATGACGAAGGCATCCCGGTGTTGCCGCTGCCCGCGCACCTGGTCGACAAGCTCCACTGAGCCTGCCGCAGGTGCATGCCGCTCAGGCGACCCATTCGCTGACCGGCGCATTCGCTTCGTGCAGCGGTTGGGTGACCACGTCCACCAGCGTCGGACCGGCGTGCTCGGCGGCAGCGATGAAGGCCGCGCGCAGCGTCGACGGGTCGGTCACGCGCCATGTACGCACCCCGTACGCCTCGGCGACCTTCGCATGGTCGGTACGCGTGAAGTCGACCGAGAAGTAGCGCTGCTGGAAGCCGGTCTTCTGGCCTGCCTTGATCCACCCGAACACGCTGTTGGACACGACGATCATCATGATCGGCAACCGGAGCCGTACGATGGTCTCGAGCTCGCCAGCGGTGAACGCGAAGCTTCCGTCGCCCATCACCGACACGCATTTCGCCTGGGGGCGCCCGAAATGGGCCCCGATCGCGCCCGACATCGAGTAGCCGAGTGCGCCATGGGCGCGGTTCGAGATGAAATGCCGGCCGGATTCCCGGAAGCGGTAGAAGGCGGAGAAGTAGGGGCAGGGCGTGCCCGGATCGCAGACCACCACTGCATCGGACGGGAGGACTTCGTTCAATGTCGCGACCAGGCGTTCGGGCAGCACCTGCGTCTCGCCGCTCGTGGCGAGGCGGTCGAACGCAGCGAACTTCTCGTGGAGCGCGCGGGCCGCGCGCGATGCGCCGTCACCGCGCTTCACCTCGCTCGCACGCCGGGCGAGTTCCGCGTCGATCGCGTGCAGCGCAAGCCGCGCATCGCCGACCAGCGCGACCTCGGTCTGGTAGATCGCGCCGATCACCTGGGGGTCGGCGTCGATGTGCACGATGCGCGTGCCCCGCGCCGGGAAGCGCCATCGTTCGGTGGTGACCGAGCCGGCGCGACAGCCTATGAACATCACCAGGTCGGATTGCTCGACCACCGCCCGCGTGGGCAAGGTGCCGCCGTTGCTGCCGACCACGCCCACGCACAGCGGATGCGTTTCGGCCAGCGAACCCTGGCCTGAGATCGTCGTGGCCACCGGTGCACCGAGCCGCTCGGCCACGCTGGCCAGTTCGGCCTCCGCGCCGGCAATGACCACGCCGCCGCCGCAGATGATCACCGGCTGCCTTGCAGACACGAGCGCGCTCACTGCGGCCGTCACCGCCGAGGGATCGGGCGCGCAGCGCCACGAGGGATAGGTCGCATGCTCTGGCTGCGCCCAAAGGTCATCCGGGTCGACCGAGGCGTCTTTCTGGGTGTCGAACGGCAGCGCGAGGTGCGCGGCACCCGGCTTGCCGGTGGTCATCGCGCGGAATGCGCCGCGTACCGTTTCGGGCAGGCGGTCGGCGCGGTCGATGACCGCATTCCACTTGGTCAGGGGACGGAACAGCGCTTGCTGGTCCAGTTCGGTAAGCGTGTAGCGGCCGCGCGACGTGGTCGAGATGTCGGTCGTGATGCCGAGCACCGGGATCGAACTCTCGTTGGCCTCGACGATGCCCGGCAGGATATAGGTTGCGCCGCCGCCGCTGGGGCCTTCACAGACGCCGACCCGTCCGCTGACCCTGGCATAGGCATCGGCCATGTACGCTGCGGAACGTTCGTCGCGGGTCAGGATGTGCTGCATGCCGTGGTCCAGCGTCGCCAGGGCGTCATACAGCGGCAGGCTGGTATCGCCGCAGAGTCCGAAGATGTGCCGGACGCCATGCGCCTGGAGCATTCGTACCATCGCCTGGGCGCCATTCAGTCGGGTCATCGGGGTCGTTCCTCGTGGGGGGTAGTCGGTAACGTACAACGCCACGCCCGATCGTGCATCGGCGGTACGCCGGGTGGCACCGCTCAGTGAATGCTTATTATGTCAAAATCCACATTCAGGAACAGCGCGCCGAAGCGCGCTTCCCGACCCGAAAACCCCCGGGCCAACCGTACGGCTACTTCGAGCGGACCGCGGTCCAGCCCTTGCCCTCGATGCGATCACCGACGACCCGGCCGGTGAAGTCGCGTGCGGCGCCGCTGTTCTCGACCAGCGTGAAGCTGATCTGGTCGCCGCGCAGGCTGCCCTTCGCTACCTTCGTTGTACCGTTGCCGCCCTCGAACTTCTGGTACGTCTGGGTCAGCGAGAGCGTCACCGGCGAACCGCTGGCCGGCGTGAGCGTCCACGAGCCGGCAACCTTGGCCGGCACGATCCAGAGGTAGATCGTCTGGTTGCTGCCTGCCACCGACTCGGTGCGGTCGGCTTCCCAGTCACCCATCGTGAAGGCATGCGACACGACGCGCGTGCCCGGACGCATGTCGAGCACGATCGGCCGCAGCTTGATGTTGAGCCCCGGCAGCAGGTACATCGTGACCACGGCCGCATCGGTGAAGTTGTGTTCGAAGATGTTGGCCTGGAGGAAGCGCGCCTTGCCGGTCAGCCCCATTTCCTGGGCCCAGCAGTTCGCGATGTTGAAGCGGCCCTCGTCCAGTTCGATGCCGCGCGCGTTGGCACCGCGCTTGGCGGCAGCCAGCACGATGCGTCCGTCGCCCGACCCCAGGTCGACCAGCGTTTCGCCGGGCTTCACTTCTGCGAAATCGAGCATGCGTTCGACCGTCTGGAGGCGCGTCGGAACGTAGATGACATCACGGCCCGGGCCGGTGTCGTCGTACTTCTTGTGGCATGCCGACGGACGCTGGTCTTCGGTAAAGAGTTGTGCGGTTGCCGGCCCTGCAACCAGCCCCAGGCTGATCGCGAGGACGCTGGCTGCGCCTCGGAAACTGTGCATCATGATGTTTCGTTCTCCCAGTTGTTGAAGGCGACGCACCCCGCCACCGTCCGCGCAAGAATATCGCGTTTGGATCGCCATGGCCCTGCTATCGGGGCTGCTCGTGGATCGCCAGCCCCGGGTCTTGCGTAGCAGTCAGGCCGGTGCCCCGTGGCATCGCGACGGCGGTGAAGTGCACCGGTCACTTCCTCGGCGCTGCGTCGATCATGTCCGCGATGCGCTTGTGGCCCGCACTGCGCGCCCAGGCTCCTGCGGTGCGTCCGCCATCGGTGGTGCGCGTGGCATCGGCACCTCGCTTGAGCAGGAGCGCCACCGCGTCGAGCCGCCCTTCCGATGCCGCCAGCATCAGCGGCGTCGTGCCATTCTCGGATGCACCATTGACTTCCCCCCCGGCATCGATGAGCAGTGCCAGCACGCCGGCGTGCCCGCGCAGGGCGGCGTAGTGCAGCGGCGTCCACGACGGGGCGTCGCTGCGCGTCCTTGCCTGCCGTGCCAGCAGGTCGCGCACGATGCCTTCATTGCCGGCGAGCGCTGCGAACATCAGCGGCGTCTCGCCGAACCGGTTGCGCGATTCGATCCGCGCGCCGGAGGCCAGGAGGAGCGTGGCGACCTCGCGGTATCCGCGCTGTGCAGCGCGTGCCAGCAACGAGTTTCCGTCGCGGTCGACGGTATTCACGTCGATGCCCTGGGCCAGCAGCGTGCGCACTTCGGCCGGCTGGTTTGCATCGACGGCGTCGAACACGCGATCGAACGCCGACTGGCCGCTGGCCTGGAACGACGCCGTGGAGCCTGCCATGAGCGCGACGGTGATCCATGCCAGCCGGACCGTGATCCGACGGCGGGCCGGGCCGGGCTGCCGTGGATCGTTCATGTGGCGGCCT
>JAIENF010000143.1 GCA_019751575.1 Burkholderiales bacterium | reverse complement strand
AACTCTCCCGTCTACTGAGCGTCGGCTCCGAGACCACCAGTCTTGACGAGTTCCGACGCCTAGCGGTGGAAGAAGACGTGCTGCACAAAGCGTCCGCCGCAAATAGGAAGAAGACATTTAGCTTCCTTTGTCGGTTATACGCACTTGACTCCCGGGTTCCGTTGTTTCGCGAGGCGTTTCGGCTTCAAAAGCTCTTTCCTTCCGACCTCAGAGCCCTGATGGGCTTATTGGCCTTCGCCCGCGAACCCCTGTTGCGCGCATGTGCAGACATGATCATTGGTACTCCCGTCGGAAAGGCGGTTGGGCGTGAGGTCTTTGAGGCCTGGATCCGCGACTTTGCACCGGGTCGCTACTCGCAAACGATGTACGTGAGCTTTAGCCACAACCTGTATGCCTCATTTTTCCAGTTGGGCTACCTCGGGCTCGCGGTCGGCACCCTCCGTCTGAGGCTGCGTCCAGAAGCTACGCCTGCAATCACGGCCTATGCGGCCTATCTTGACTGGCTGAGCGGGGAGAACGGCTTTTCGCTCTTGTCTGGGCGCTACTCAAGCACGTTAGAGCTGTCCCAGGCCGAGCACATAGCCTTACTCTCGAGCGCCGGCCAACTGGGTTTGATGCGCGTGGCGCACTCTGGCGGTGTGCTTCATCTGGACTTCTCTTCCTCGCTGGCGCCCGGCGAATCGAGGCTTTGACTATGACCTACGCACAGAGTCTGCTCGACAAGCTGAAGGCCGAACTAGCGCTTCCATGGCCCGAGAACGTTTCTGGCCAAGAGCGCGTTTTCATGGTCGTGTATCCGCCCAGCGAAGAGCGTCGTATCCGCCGCTTCGTCGACAGCGGGGAGTTCGCGCAGGAAGTCCGCACATTGCATCACGGTTGGTCGTCGCTCGACTTGGCACCGGCGTTCTCGCAGTGGCTCGCCGCCTATGAACACTTCGAGCGCGCGCTGACCCGGCCTGAGCGGCTGTGGGACGACAAAGGAAATGTCAAAGGCTTGGAGGAATACTTGGTCAATCGTATTCGTGAGGTCACTGCACACGATGATGCCAATACCGTCTTCGCGTTGCTGGGCTGCGGCGGTCTGTTCGGTCTGTTCAGCGTGTCACGCCTCATCCAACTCGTAGCCGATCAGGTGCCCGGGCGGCTAGTGGCCTTCTTCCCCGGCGAGTACGACGCTGCACACAACAGCTACCGCCTGCTGGGCGCCAAGGATGGCTGGGGGTACCTCGCAACGCCGATTACCGCTTGAGCCGACTCAGACAACGAGTAAGGGACCAGTGAAGTGAAAAATCGCGACGTCTTTGAAAAGAGTATTGAAACCTTTTCGCTAGAGAATCAGGGCGTTGCCAAGGTTGACGAAGCGCTGGACGCGCAGCAGCAGAAGACCCTGCGCTTCGAGCTGGAAACCTTTGTGTGCAAAGGTCATTATGAAGACGGTCTCAAACGCATCCTCGAAGCCTACGTCGAGACGCTTCAAAGTGGCTCCGAGGCGCCAGCCGCTTGGGTATCAGGCTTCTTTGGCAGCGGTAAATCGCATCTGGTTAAGGTACTCCGTGCGCTATGGACCAACACCCCTTTCCCGGATGGGCGCACTCCGCGCGACATCGCCAGGTTGCCGTCGTCGGTCGCGGATGCCCTGAAGGAGATCGACACACTCGCCCGACAAAAGAAGACCCACCTGCTAGCCGCGTCCGGCACGCTGAGCCAAGGTGAAGGCGACAGCATTCGCAAGGCGGTACTCGGTATCGTCTTCAAGGCCTGCGGCTTGCCCAGCAGCTATGGTTCCGGCAAAGCGCTGATGTGGCTGCGCAATGAAGGTGTCGAAGATGAAGTCCGCAAGGCGCTCGAAGCCAACGGCCGTTCGCTTGAACGTGAACTGATCAACCCATCCATGTCAACCGCGCTCCAAGAGGCGATTCTCGCGGCTAAGCCCGGACTGGCGCGTGACAGCTTTGAACTGGGCGATCGCCTCGACCGTTTCGACGTCAAAGGCGATATCAGCCAGGACGATTTCATCCAGTCCTTCAATGAAGCCACGCGGCGTGCAGGCGCGGCGCCTATATTCCTGCTGGTGCTCGACGAACTGCAGCAGTACATCGCCGACAGCAGCGTGCGCGCGATTGGTGTGCAAGAGGTGATCGAAAGCCTAGCCAAGGCCATGGACGGCCGGGTGCTGGTGGTCACCACGGGCCAGAGCGCATTGGCCGACACGCCCACGTTGTCCAAACTTCTAGGGCGCTTCTCGGTGCCGGTGCTGCTTTCCACGTCGGATGTCGAAGAGGTCTTGCGCGAAACCGTCCTGAAGAAGAAGGCCTCGGCAGCCACAGACCTAGCCAACCTCTTCAGTGCCAATGGCTGTCTAGGCGAGGTGTCGTCTCACCTGCGCCACAGCAGCTTCGAACACAGGCGTGAAGACGAGCCCATGCTCGGCGCCACCTACCCCTTGCTGCCCACGCGCCAGCGCCTGTGGGAGCGGGTGCTGGGCAGCACCGACACCACCGGCACTGGCATTCAATTGCGCTCGCAGCTGCGGCTGGCATTCGACGCCGTCAAGACCACCCGCGACGCGCCCCTAGGCCAAGTGATTGGCGGCGATTTCATCTATGACGAGATCCGGCAGCGCCTGCGCCAGGCCAATCAGATCAGCGCCGAGATCGCGAACAGCATCGACGAGTTGCACAAGAACGGCCACGTTCTCAAAGCGCGGGCGCTCAAGGCGGTGTTCCTGCTCAGCCGTGTCATCACCACGTCGGCGGCCGATACGGGCCTGAAGACCGACGCGCAGTCCATCGCCGACCTGCTGGTGGACCACCTCAACACCGACTCGGCGGCGCTGCGCGGCCAGGTGCGCACAGCATTGGATGAGCTTGTCGATGCCGACCGCAAGCTCATGCGTCTGGCGGGCCCGGCCGGCGGCATCGAGGAATACCGCCTGCAGACCAAGGAGAGCGCGGATTGGTTCACCTACCTAGGCAATGAAGAAATCGGTCTGCGCAACGACCCCTCGGCGTACGAGTCAAAGTTGCGCGAGGAACTGTCTGCGGCTGTCGCAGACTTGGTTCGCCGCATCACTATCCCGCAAGGCACCAGCAAGCAGCCACGCAAGGTCGGCCTGCACACCGACCCCATCACCGCGCCAAAGGAAACCGACGGGCTGTTCGTATGGCTGCGGTCCGATCTCGATGGCACGCCGGCCAAGGAAGTCGAGCAAGACGCCGCCCGCGCAGGTCTTGGCTGCTCGATCGCCTTCGTGCATGTGGGCTTTCCGGACAAGCACACCCTGGTCACGGCCATCGTCGAGCGTGAAGCGGCCACGCGCACCCTGGCGCACTTCGGCAGCCCCAAAACACCCGAAGGGCAGGAAGCCCGCAACGCCCTGCTCAAACAGCAAGGCGATGCGAGCAAGCGCGCCGCCGAACTCTTGAGCGACGCCGTGACCAGCGCCCAGTTGTTCCAGGGCGGCGGCCAGGCGGTGGACGAAGGCATTACGCTGGACGAGCGCTTGCGCAAGGCCGCCACCGACGGTGCGGCGCGCCTGTTCAACCGCTTTGCGATGGCAGACGCCATCGGCTGGCCTCAGGCCTACCAAGACGCGGCCAAGGGCCTGGTTGATGCACTGAAGAAGATCGGGCACGAGACCCCTGCCGAGACCCACCCGGTGGCGCAGGAGATCCTCACCCACATCGGTGCGGGTTCGCTCAAGGGCAGCAAGCTGCGCGACCGTTTCATGGGCAGCCCGTATGGCTGGAGCAACGAGGCCGTCAACGCCGCCCTGGCCGTGTTGTTCGCGGTGGGCCAACTGCGCGTCACCACCCCCAGCGGGCAGCCGCTGACAGCGGGCAAGTTCCTGGAGCGCGATGTCAACCAATACGACTTCGCGCGCGAAAACACGCCCCTGTCGCTGACTGACAAACGTGCCGTCGCCCGCCTGACCAAGTGCAAGCCAGACGACGCTGAAAGCCAGGCGCCTGTTTGGGTGGCCAAGCTCAAGGAGAGCTTCCTGCGCGCAGCCGGAACCGCGCCACGGCCGGCGCCCACATTGCCGCCGCTGCTGGATGAACTCGATAAGCTGGCAGGCAAGGACCTCGTCAAATGCCTGGCCACGGAAGAAAAGGCCGCCCAGCAACTGGCGCTGGACCTCGAAGCGCAGGAAGCCCAGGTGGCCCTGCGTGAGCCCCGCTGGAATGACCTTGGGCGACTGGTAGCCTACCTGGACGGCCATGACGAGGCTGCCGCACTGCAGGCTGAGCGCCAGGCTGTTCTCGACGGTCGCCAACTGCTGGCCAACCCCGACCCCGTACCTCCGCTGATCGAACGCGCCGCAAACGCCTTGCGCTCAGGCCTGAACGCCGCCTATGCAAGCTATGCCAGCCAGTTTCAGGCCGGCGTCGAAACCCTGCGCCAGCACCCCGATTGGGGCCGGCTGCTCGCGGCCGACCAGGAGGCCATCCTCTCGCAGGTGGGCCTTGCGGCAGGAGAGCCTGCCCCCGCGGTCGGCACGCAGCAAGAGCTTCTGGCCTCGCTGGGCCAGTGCACGCCGGCGCGCTGGCGCGAGCGGCATGACGCCATCGCCGGCAAGCTGCAACAGGCCCGCGCGGCCTGCGCGAAGAAGCTTGAGCCTGCGCTGCAGCATGTCAACGTGCCTTCCCGCATCGTGCACAACGCGACCGAGCTCGACACCTGGCTCGCCGAGGTGCGTACCGCCGCGCTGGCCAAGCTGGCCGCCGGGCCCGTGCAACTTTGACGCGTCCCTACTGAGTCTGCGACACCCAACTTGCTGAGCGCCGGCTGCCACCACAAAGAATCAGGGAATCCCAGTGAAGAAGAGCGTTTCGCGCGAACACCGTCGCACCTTGGAGAACACGGTTGCCGCGGCCCGCATCGACGCCGAGGCCGGCGCTGAAAAGGCCCTGCAAGCACTGGCGGTGGGCGCGGCCGCACTGCCCACGCACCTGAGCCCCGCGCAGCGAGCCTTGCGCGTGCGCCTGCGCGAGCATGCGCGCCAGTTGGGTGATCCGCGCAGCGCTGACAAGACCCAGGCCACTGATCGGCTGTTGGTCGAGGTGGCCTACGAGCACTGGCACCGCATGCTGTTCGCCCGCTTCCTGGCCGAAGCTGAGTTGCTGATGCACCCTGACGGCTACCCCGTCACGCTGGCCGACTGCAAGGAAGACGCCGCCACCCTGGTGCCCCCCGTGGGTTCACACACACCCAGCGAGTGGGAGGTGGCGGGGCGCTACGCCAGCGCCATGCTGCCCAACGTGTTCCGCACCGACAGCCCGGCGCTGGCGCTGGAGTTGCCGCTGGAAAGCCAGCAGGCGCTGGAGCGCCGCCTGGCGTCGCTGCCCGCCGAGGTGTTCGAGGCCGACGACAGCCTGGGCTGGAGCTACCAGTTCTGGCAGGCGCCGCGCAAGGAGGCTGTGCAACGGCAGATGAAGAACGCCGGCACCAAGGTGGGCGCCGATGAGCTGCCGGCCGTGACCCAGCTCTTCACCGAGCCGTACATGGTCGCCTTCCTGCTGGAGAACGCACTCGGTGCCTGGTGGCACCGTGCACACGCGGGTAAGCCGCTGCCGGTGGCCATGCCGTACCTGCGCATGACGGCCGACGGCACGCCTGCCGCCGGGCCGATGGCGGGCTGGCCACAAACGCTCGCCGAGTTCAGGGTGCTCGATCCCGCGCTCGGGTCCGGCCACTTCCTGGTCAGCGCCTTGCACATGCTGGTGCCGCTGCGCATGGCCGCCGAGGGGCTGAGCGCGCGGCAGGCGGTGGACCGCGTGTTGACTGAGAACCTGCATGGTCTGGAACTCGACGCGCGCTGCGTTGAGATCGCGGCCTTCGCGCTGGCGCTGGCGGCCTGGAGATATCCCGCCGAAGACGGCAGCGCTCTTGGGGTAAGGCCGTTGCCGCGACTGAACATCGCTTGCTGCGGTTTGGCTCCGCAAACGCGTCGGGCCGATTGGCTGGCGCTGGCGGCTGGGGATGCCCGGCTGGAAGCCGGCATGGGCACTTTCTATGAATTGTTCCAGAAGGCTCCCGAGCTTGGCAGTCTTCTCGACCCTAGCAGCACCGCGGCAAAGGGCGGGCTGTTCGACGCACGCTGGGACGAACTGGCCACCTTGCTCGACGCCGCACTCGTCGCCGACGCCGTGGCATCAGGTGGAAACGATCTCACCGAGGCTGGAGCGGCGAAGCACGAAGCGGCCATCGCTGCTCAAGGCATGGCGGTGGCCACTCGGCTGCTGAGCCAGCGCTACCACTGGGTGATGACCAACCCGCCGTATCTCGGTTCAGGACAGCACGGACCAGTCCTGAAGGAGTTCTGCGAGTCCCACTACTCCGTGGCGAAGAATGATTTGGCCAACGTGTTTCTTGAGCGTTGCCTGAGGCTGTGTAAACAGCATGGCGTTGTGCAGTTTGTAATGCCGCAGAACTGGTTGCTGCAAGCAACTGGAAGACCTCAACGGGAATACCTGCTGCGGCACGAGACCTGGAACTTCCTTGCTCGCCTAGGCCCGGGAGCGTTTGAGACGATAACCGGCGAGGTTGTTAAGGCAATTCTGCTGACGTTGACACGGTCTACTCCCAACGCTGGACAAGCGTTCTACGGAGTTGATGCGACCTCCGCTGACAGTCCGTTAGCAAAGGCGGATCTACTTCGAACTGGCGCGCTGCAGGTCGCCACTCAAGTGAAACTGCTCGAGAACCCCGCGAGTGTTGTGTCCTTCGAGGATCTATCCCTTGCCTTCCCTCGAACCGCAAAGTTTTTTGAGAGTTACCAAGGCTTGGTGACGGGCGATATCGCAAGGTTTACAGCTTGCTTCTGGGAGGTGGCCAACGAGAATCGGTCCTGGGTTTACCTGAAGGCACCTTCAGCCTCCAAGGACGACCAAGGCCGGACAGATGTTCTGCTTTGGGAAGGGGGTACTGGTGCGCTACATGAGTACGCTCGGCTCACCCGCGATCAGCTTCATGACATGCATGAGAGCGGCAACCTTGCATGGACGCGGCATGGGGTGTCTATCAATCGCGTGAAGAATCTTCGGGCATCAGTTTATGGGGGTGAAGCGTTTCATAACAGTGTGGCTGTGGTCGTTCCCCAAAAGGGCCATGAGTCGTTGCTACCAGCCCTTCTGGCGTTCTCGGAGTCGGAGGACTTCGTCGCGGAGGTTCGCAAGCTCGATGAGAAGCTGAGTCTTACCAATCGAGTCTTGTTGCAGCTTCCTTTCGATGAGCATCGATGGAGACGAGAGGCTGAGACGCGCTATCCGCGCGGCTTGCCTAAGCCGTACTCGGATGACCTGACCCAATGGGTTTTTCACTGCCACCCGCGGCCGTCGACCGATCCGTTGCAAGTCGCCGTCGCGCGCCTGCTCGGCTTTCGCTGGCCGGCGGAGCGCGACCCGAAGATGGAGCTGAGTGACGAAGCTCGCGCCTGGGTGTCGCGCTGCGCCGAGCTTGATCCGCTCTGCGACGAAGATGGCATCGTCTGTCTGCCCCCCGTGCGCGGTGAAGCGGTGGCAGTGGACCGATTGCGCGCACTGCTCGCCCGTGCCTTTGGCGTCGATTGGTCAGCGGCACGTGAAGCCGCTCTGCTACGCGAAGCCGGTTGCGAAGGTCTGCCGCTGGCACAGTGGCTGCGCGACAAGTTCTTCGCCCAGCACGTGGCGCGCTTCCAGAAGCGGCCCTTCATCTGGCATGTGTGGGACGGACATAAAGAGGGCTTCTCGGCGCTGGTGAACGTGCATACGCTCACTCGGGCCAAGCTGCAGACGCTGATCCACACCTACCTGGGCGACTGGATCACGCAGCAGAAGCGCGCGGTGGATGCCGGCGATGGCGATGCCACGTTGCGCCTGGCGCGTGCCCAGGCCCTGAACGAGAAGCTCGAAGCCATCCTGGAAGGCGAGGCGCCGTACGACATCTTCGTGCGTTGGAAACCTGCGCACCTGCAACCCATCGGCTGGGAGCCTGATCTCAACGATGGCGTGCGCATGAACATCCGCCCCTTCGTGCAGGCCGAGGTGCTGCGCATCCCGGGCAGGCAACTCGGCATAAAGTGGGAGCCCGACCGCGGCAAGGACGTGCCCTCGGCGCCCTGGTTCAAGCTTGGCCCCACCTATGGCGAGCCCGAGGGCACGCGCATCAACGACCACCACCTGAGCCTGGCCGACAAGCAGGCGGCACGGGCCAAGGTCAGCGAGGGCAAGAAGCCATGAAGACCTTCGTGCCGGTGGATGACGCGGCGCTGATCAGCTTAGTTCTCGCCGCGACCAAGCGTATCGTTTTCATTGCCCCGGGGTTGACCTTGGTCGTTGCCCAGGCACTCGGCCAGCGCATCAAGGAGATGGACGAGCTCGACATCACTGTGGTGCTGGACCCCGATGAGGAAGTGTGTCGAATCGGGTATGGCGAGCTGGCCGCTTTGGAGGTGTTGCAGAAGCTGGCAGGCGATGAGGGATGCTCGCTGCGCTCCCAGCCCGGGCTGCGGGTGGGGGTACTGCTGTCGGACGACAACACGATGGTCTGGTCGCCGACACCTCGCTCTCCGGCCTGCGCGTCACCCGCGAACTCGACCGGATCATCGCCGGGCGAGGCCGACCCGCGATGTGCGTTTCCGACAACGGCACCGAGCTGACTAGCATGGCCATCCTGCGCTGGACCCAG
>JAIENF010000067.1 GCA_019751575.1 Burkholderiales bacterium | reverse complement strand
AAGAGTGCCGCCCGCACCCCCGCCCCCACCTCCGCCCGCCCCGCCACGGTTGCAGGACCGAATCGCGACCTCGAGACCTTCCCGAATCCGGCGCCCGCGCGCGACCTGCGCATCCACATGGAGATTCCGGAATTCACCTGCCTGTGCCCCAAGACCGGCCAGCCGGACTTCGCGACACTGGTGCTCGACTACGTGCCCGACCGCCTGTGCGTCGAGCTGAAGAGCCTGAAGCTGTACGTATGGTCGTACCGTGACGAGGGCGCGTTCCACGAGGCCGTCACCCATCGCATGCTGGACGACCTGGTGCAGGCGACCCGGCCGCGTTTCATGCGGCTGAAGGCGAAGTTCTTCGTGCGCGGCGGCATCTTCACCACGGTGGTCGCGGAGCATCGCAAGCGTGGCTGGAAGGCGCCTGCCCCGGTCGTTCTCGAAGCACTCGATTCACAGACCAGCGTGCGCGGCTGAGGCCCGGCGGGGACGATCGCAGATGGACGACGAGGGCACCCGCCCCGAAGGCAACCCCGCCACCGCGGAACTCTCCGCGACTGCGCCGGTTTCCCTGCGCTGGCGGCTCGCAGGGAGCGAGGACCCGGAACTCGTCGATGCCGAGTGTGCGGCGAGCCTGCGGGCCCTCGAGGCCTGCCTCGAGGGAGATGCATCGAAGCCCGCGGCGATCGCCCAGGGCCGGCTCGAAGCCAAGATCGACCTGCTCCTCCTCACCCTCGACCGGCTCGCCGGAACCCTCGCCGGTCCGCCTGGCCGCCAGGGACGTTCCAGCTTCCTGGGCTGTCACGCACGCTTCGGGGCAGCGTCCGTGGAATGGCTGGATCCGGGGCCACCGCCGCCGGACGGCACGCGCGTGGTACTCGAGATCCGCGCCGCGCCGGGGCATCCCGTGTCGGCCTGCCTCCCGGCGACGCTTATGCGCGTTGGCACTGCACCGGACACCGACGGCGCAGCCGGTACGCACATGGTCGCCCGGCTGGCACCGATGTCGATGCAGATGCGCGAGGCCTACGAGCGATGCGTGTTCATCCTGCACCGACAGGCGATACGCAGGGCGGCGGCGAGGCCGCTCGCGGGCTGACGCGTGCCCCGGGCCGGTTTGCCGGACAGCCCGGCGATATAATCCGGCCTCGCCCCTTCCGGGTCGCGCGACCGCACCGGCGGCCGCCCGGCCAATGCCCTACTTGAATCCCGACCTGGACCTGCTCCAACCGTACCCGTTCCAGCGACTGGCCAGCCTGTTCGACCGCGTGGTGCCGAACGCGGCGCTGCGCCCGATCAGCCTGGGCATCGGCGAGCCGAAGCATCCGACGCCTGAACGCATCCGCCAGGCGATCTGCGACAACCTGGACGGGCTGGCGTCCTATCCCGGTACGGCCGGGTCGGAGACGCTGCGCCGATCGATGGCTGACTGGCTGGTGATGCGCCACGGCCTGACCGGGCTGGACTGGAAGACCCAGGTGTTGCCGGTGAACGGCTCGCGCGAGGCACTGTTCGCGATCGCCCAGACCGTGGTGGATCGCACCCGGCCGGACCCGGTCGTGGTCTCGCCCAATCCGTTCTACCAGATCTACGAGGGTGCGACGCTGCTGGCCGGTGCCCGCCCCGCCTTCCTGAACCAGACGCAGGACAACGGCTTCCGGCTGGATCTCGCCGAGCTGACGGATGAAACCTGGAGCCGTACCCAACTGCTGTTCGTCTGCTCGCCCGGCAACCCGGCCGGCGCGGTGCTGACGCTGGAAGACTGGCGTGCACTGTTTGCCCTGTCCGACCGCCATGGCTTCGTGATCGTGTCCGACGAGTGCTACTCGGAGATCTTCTTCGACGATGCCGCGCCGCCGCTCGGCGGGCTCGGCGCCGCGCAGGCGCTCGGACGCAGCGGTTTCCCGCGGCTGGTCGTGCTCGGCAGCCTGTCGAAACGCTCGAACTGCCCGGGCATGCGGTCCGGGCTGGTCGCCGGCGATGCGGCGATCATCGAACGCTTCCTGCTCTACCGGACCTACCACGGTTGCGCGATGAGCCCCACGGTGCAGGCGGCCAGCGTGTCCGCCTGGACGGACGAGGCACATGTCGTCGAGAACCGGCGCCTTTACCGGGAGAAGTTCGCGGCGGTGATCGAGGTGCTGGCTCCCGCGATGCCGGTGCAGCGTCCCGACGGCGGCTTCTACCTGTGGCTCGAGACACCGGGGTCCGACACCGCATTCGCGCGCGACCTCTACCGCGAGCAGGCAGTGACCGTGCTGCCCGGCAGCTACCTTGCGCGCGAGGCCCATGGCGTGAATCCCGGCATCGGACGGGTACGCGCAGCGCTGGTCGCGCCGGTGCAGGAATGCGTCGAGGCCGCCACCCGCCTGGCAGCGTTCGTGCGCAGCCGGTCGCCTGCATCCGCCCACCCCTGACCCGTTTACAGACAACCGATACCCCGGAGCCCCACGATGTCGAACGCCGAATTGCAGACCCTGATCGAAGCCGCCTGGGAACGCCGCACCGAACTGTCGCCCGGTTCCGACCGGAAGGTCGCCGACGCGGTGGACGAGGTGCTGGCCGGCCTGGACAGCGGCACGCTGCGCGTGGCGGACAAGGCCTCCGGTGACTGGGTCGTCCACCAGTGGGTGAAAAAGGCCGTGCTGCTGTCCTTCCGGCTGCAGGACAATGTCATGCTGGATGCCGGCGCGATGAAGTTCTATGACAAGGTCGATTCCAAGTTCGCGGGCTACGATGCAAAAGCCTTCGCCGACGGCGGCTTCCGGGTGGTGCCGGCCGCGACGGTCCGGCGCGGCGCCTTCCTCGGGAAGAACGTGGTGGTGATGCCGTCCTTCGTGAACATCGGCGCCTATGTCGGCGACGGCACGATGGTGGATACCTGGGCGACCGTCGGTTCATGCGCCCAGATCGGCCGCAACGTGCACCTGTCCGGCGGGGTCGGCATCGGTGGCGTACTCGAACCCCTGCAGGCCAATCCGACGATCATCGAAGACAACTGCTTCATCGGCGCCCGCTCCGAGGTGGTCGAGGGCGTGATCGTCGAGGAAGGGTCGGTCCTGTCGATGGGCGTGTTCATCAGCCAGAGCACCCGGATCTTCGACCGCGAGACGAAGAGTGTCACTTATGGCCGAATTCCGGCAGGCTCGGTCGTCGTTCCCGGCTCGTTGCCGGCCCCGGACGGCAGCCACAGCCTCTACTGTGCGGTGATCGTGAAGCGCGTGGACGCCCAGACACGAGCCAAGACCAGCATCAACGAACTGTTGCGCGGCGTCTGAAACCGGCGGCCAGGCGCGCAGCACGCGCGATCGGCACGAAATTTGCAGTTCGCTTTGCAAACCCGACGGGTGTTGGCACAATCCCGTCGATCACAACCTTTGTCCCGGCCTCCCCTGCATGTCGCTGCTCGACGACCTCAAGAACCAGGCTGAAGTGCTGCGCAAGCGGCAACAGTCCGGTTCAGCGCTGCACGATCACTACTTCCGCGAGATCCACGAACGGTTGAAGGGCATCTATCAGCATCTGAACGAGCTGGTCAATTCCCTGAACACGATCCGGCCCGAGGTCATCCGCTACTTCTACATCGAGCCTTCGAGTGTCCTGGAAGACCTCCGGCAGGCCGACTACGCGATTTCCGCGAAGCGCAAGTCGATCGACTATGTCGACTACTTCGAGGAAGTCCTGCTGCGCACGCGCTGCGTCGGCACGGAAAAGCTCCGGTTCGAGAAGGATGCTGAAGTACTGGTCACCCGGATGCGCGAGTTCCTGTGGAGCAATTCGCTGAAGTTCGACCTGCGCGAGTACCGCAGCGAGCGCGGCTACGTCCAGAGCGGCTCGTTCACCGTGGAACCCGAGGTGCCGGTATCGATCTCGATCACCGGCGTGCCCGACCGCGGGCACATCCTGATCGTCACGCGCAACCTCGAGAAGCTCGGCGAAGTGACCTACACCTTCGAGATCGACGAAGTCGACACCCCGCTCATCGAGGAAATGGCGAAACTGCTGATCGGCAAGCCGAACCATTTCCGTTCGATGGGGAAGCACCAGCAGCCGGTACGCACGGCGGCGCGCATCCGCCCCGTGCGGGAGGAACTCGAACCCGAACAACCGATGGCAGAGCCGCCGGCCGAAGACGTCGCACCGAAGTCGCTTTTCGGAAGCCTGAAGTCCCTGCTCAAGCGCAAGGCAGACTGACCTACCGGCGGCAACCCGTCCCGTACCGACCGCCCATCTCGGCGGCCATGAACCCGAGGCTCCCGCGGCGATGTTCCTGACCCCGCTGTTCCACCTGATGGCCGAGAAACAGGCATCGGACCTGTTCTTCACGGCGGGGGCGCCGATCTGCATCAAGATCGGCGGCAACGTGATGCCGATCAACACCCAGGTGCTCGACGCCGCGACGGTGCGCAAGGTCGCCTGGGAGATCATGACCGAGGCCCAGGTCAAGGCGTTCGAGCAGATGCTCGAAATGAACTTCTCCTACAGCGTGCCCGAGGTCGGCAGCTTCAGGGTCAACGTGTTCCAGCAGCGCGGCGCGGTCGGCATGGTCATCCGCCACGTCAAGAACCGGATCCCCACGATCGCCGACCTGCGGCTGCCAGCCTCCATCGGGGAACTGATCCTCGAGAAACGCGGGCTGGTGCTGATCGTGGGCTCGACCGGGTCAGGCAAGTCGAGCACGCTGGCGGCGATGATCGACTACCGCAACCAGTCGCGCGGCGGCCATATCCTCACCATCGAAGACCCGATCGAGTACAACTTCACCCACAAGAAAAGCATCATCAACCAGCGCGAAGTGGGGATGGATACGCATTCGTACGGCCATGCGCTGGTCAGTGCCATGCGGGAAGCACCCGACGTGCTGATGATCGGCGAGATCCGCGACCGGCAGACGCTGGAGCATGCCATCACCTATGCGCAGACCGGCCACCTGTGCATCTCGACGCTGCATGCCAACAACAGCTACCACGCGCTGAACCGGATCGTGACCTTCTTCCCGCACGAGTCGCGCGCCTCGCTGCTGATGGACCTGTCGATGACGTTGAGGGCCGTGGTGTCGCAGCGCCTGCTGAAGGCGAAGGACGGTACGCAGGTGCCGGCCGTCGAAGCGCTGCTGAATACCATGTCGATCCAGGAACTCATCAAGAAAGGCGAGTTCGACCAGATCCGCGACATGATGGAACAGAGCATGTCGCCCGGGTCGCAGACCTTCGAGCGCTCGCTGTTCAAGCTGTTCTCCTCCGGGCTGGTCTCGCAGGAAGAGGCGCTGGCCAACTCCGATTCGCCGACCAACCTCGCCTGGCTGATCAACAACTCGCGCGGCCAGGCGGCCAGCCCGGGCCTGGACATCACGCAGCCGATCGCCGCGCCGGCTGCGCGCGCTGCCGCAGGGGCACCTTCGAAGGTGCCTGCCCGCACCGAGGGTTCCGACCTCGGCAGCTTCAAGTTCAACATGGACGTCGTATGAAGCAGGCAGCAGTGGTGGATCCCGCGCTCGAACTCTCCCGCGACCTGATCGCCCGCGCCTCGGTAACCCCCGACGATGCAGGGTGCCAGGACCTGCTCGCCGCGCGGCTCGCCGCGACAGGGTTCGTGGTTGAATCCTTGACCTGGGGCAAGGTCACCAACCTCTGGGCGCGTCGTGGCACGACGGGCCCTTTGTTCTGCTTCGCGGGACACACCGACGTCGTGCCTACGGGTCCGCTGGACGCGTGGCAGACGCCGCCGTTCCAGCCGACCGTGGTCGATGGCGAACTCGTCGGGCGTGGCGCCTGCGACATGAAGTGCGCCATCGCCGCGATGGTGGTCGCCTGCGAACGATTCCTGGCCCGCCACCCCGATCCGGCCGGCTCGATCGCCTTCCTGCTCACCTCCGACGAAGAAGGTCCGGCGGTGGATGGATCCGTGCGCGTGGTCGAGCACCTGCGTGCACGTGGCGAACGGCTCGACTACTGCGTCATCGGCGAACCGACTTCGGTCGAGGCCGTCGGCGACATGCTGAAGAACGGCCGCCGGGGCTCGCTGTCCGGCAGGCTCGTGGTCAAGGGCAAGCAGGGCCATATCGCCTATCCGCAACTGGCGGCCAACCCGGTGCACCTGCTGGCGCCGGCGCTCGCGGAGTTGGCCGGGACGCGCTGGGACGACGGCAACGAGGATTTCCAGCCCACTGCATGGCAGGTATCCAACATCCATGCCGGCACCGGCGCCGGGAACATCATCCCCGGCACGGTCGAAGTCCAGTTCAACTTCCGCTTCGCGCCGACCAGCACCGCGGCCGGGCTGCGCGAACGGTTCGAGGCGATCCTGCGCCGGCACGGGCTGCAGTTCGACCTGCACTGGACGCTCGGCGGCGAGCCGTTCCACACCGGGCGCGGCCGCCTGGTCGAGGTCGCGATCGAGTCGATCCATGCCGCCACCGGCATGGCCCC
The DNA here is from genome assembly GCA_019751575.1 of Burkholderiales bacterium. GTDB lineage: Bacteria > Pseudomonadota > Gammaproteobacteria > Burkholderiales > CAIKXV01 > CAIKXV01. The sequence goes on along the minus strand of JAIENF010000067.1, from coordinate 2,198 downwards.
CGAAGTGTCCACCACCGGCGGCACCTCGGACGGCCGGTTCATCAAGGACATCTGCGGCGAGCTGATCGAGTTCGGTGCACGCAACGCGACGGCCCACGCGGTCGATGAACGCGTGTCGGTCGAGACCCCGGCACTGCTCGCCGGCATCTATGAAGGCATGCTCGAAAGGTTGCTCGCACGATGAGCCCCGATACTGCAGCGACCACGCCGCCGGCCGTCGAAAACCCGCACGTCATCCGTGACCTCGATGCACTGCGCGCCCTGTACGGCGAGCCGGTGGGGGCCTCGGTGGCGAAGGAACTGTCGTACATCCATCCGCACTACCGCCGTTTCATCGAGGCTGCGCCCTTCGTCTCGATCGCCACCAGCGGCCCGGGCGGACTGGACAACTCGCCACGCGGGGACGCTGCCGGATTCATCCGCGTCATCGACGAACACACCCTGATGCTGCCCGACCGCCGTGGCAACAACCGGGTGGACAGCCTGAGCAACCTGGTGGCCGACCCGCGCATCGCGCTGCTGTTCCTGGTCCAGGGCGTCGGCGAGACGATGCGCGTGAACGGTCGCGCGGTGATCTCGATCGACCCGGCCCTGCTGGCGTCCTTCGCGGTCGACGGCAAGCCGCCACGTTCGGTGCTGGTGGTCTCGGTGGAGACCGTCTACTACCAGTGCTCGAAGGCGCTGGTGCGATCGAAGCTCTGGGACCCGGCCTCGCGCATCGAGCGCTCCGCCCTTCCCAGCGCAGGCACGATGATCGGCGACATCAGTCGGGGTGCGATCGACGCCGTGGCCTACGATCGCGACCTTCCGGCGCGCATCCAGGCGCAGCTGTACTGAACGCGGCGCCCCGCAGCGCCACAGGCAGGCCCATGGACCCTACACCCGCAGAACGCGATCCCTTCGCAGACGCCGTCCGCCAGTTGTCGACGTTGCGCGACTTCATCCGCTTCGCGGTCACGCGCTTCACCAGGGCCGACGTGTTCTTCGGCCATGGCACGGCAACGGCATGGGATGAAGCGGTCTACCTGTGCCAGCACACGCTCGGACTTCCGCTCGACCTGCTCGAACCGTTCCTGGATGCACGCCTGCTCGACGATGAGCGACAGGCGATCGCCGACGTCCTTCGGCGGCGGATAGATGAACGCGTCCCGGCGGCCTACCTGACCGGCGAAGCCTGGCTGGGCGACCTGCGTTTCCGCGTCGATCCGCGCGTGATCGTGCCGCGGTCCTACATCGCCGAGATCCTGCGCGAAGACCTTGCACCGCTGGGCATCGACGAAGACCGGGTGCAGCGGGTGCTCGACCTGTGCACCGGATCGGGTTGCCTGGCGATCGTCGCCGCACTGCGTTTCCCCGGGGCGCAGGTGGATGCCGTCGAACTGAGCCCGGATGCACTGGCCGTCGCCCGGACCAACGTCGAAGACTATGCGCTGTCCGGCCGGCTTTCGCTGCTCGAAGGCGACCTGTACCAGCCGTTGAAGGCGCGCAGCTACGACCTGATCCTGACCAATCCGCCGTACGTGGACGCGCGCGCGATGGCAGCGCTGCCGGCCGAGTACCTGCACGAACCGACCGGCGCCCTGGCCGGTGGCGAGGACGGCCTCGACCTCGTGCGCACCATCCTTGCAGAGGCCCCCCGCCACCTCTCGCCCGGAGGCCAGCTGCTGATGGAAGTCGGCAACAGCCGCGATGCGCTGGAAGCGGCGTTCCCGCAGCTTCCGTTCACCTGGATCGAGACGACCGCGCCGGTGTCTTCGGTCTGCCTGCTGGCGCGCGAGGACCTCGTGCCGAAGGATCAGGCGCCCGGGCGGAAGCGCCCGCGCGCGACTTAGCACCGGGGCGCCTCGGGGCACCGGCCCGATCCGGCCCCGCCCCCTGTGCCTGCCCGCCCGCCCGGGGCGTCTTCCTGCCCGCGCCCCGCACCGGGGTGGCCCGGCCCTGGGAAGACGATGAAGGCCGGCCGCCAGCGCCTGGCGCGGCCGCCGCACGACGGTCGAGGCGCTTGCGTCCCGGACGCCCCTCGGGCACGCCCAGCGGCGGCAGGTCGTCGGACGCACGGCGCACGCGGGCACGGTCCTGCGGCCGGGGGGACGCTGCCGCCACGGTCTCCGACGCGTTGTCCATGTCGCGTTCGATGCGGGCCTGGATCGCACCGACCTCTTCATCGGTGAGCGACAGGAACTGGCCGCGCTTCAGCT
>JAIENF010000285.1 GCA_019751575.1 Burkholderiales bacterium | reverse complement strand
GCTCTACGGCAAGGTGATGGTCCGTTCGAAGAAGTACCATGCGCATGACGAGACCAACGAGGTTGCCGAAGGCGACCTGGTCGAGATCTCCGAGACGCGTCCGATCTCCAAGACCAAGGCGTGGAAGGTCGCGCGCCTGGTCGAGAAGGCCCGCACGGCCTGATCGAAACTGCCGCCGGGCAATTTATCGCTTGGCAAGCGCTGTCATTCAGCGCATAATCTTTGGCTATCCTGATTCAGGGCATTCGTGTCCTGAATCGGGGACCGGCAGCAACGGCGCGCAGCGCGCCGGAAGGGCGGTTGGCGGCGGAGACGCCGGCAGGTCGCCCTTGATGTCGGGCGGTGCTCCCCGCGAGGGCGGGGTCCAAGACTGACCGCGAGGTGGCCGACACGGATCCGGCGAAAGCCGGTCGGTGCGGCGGCAGCAGGCGAAGGCCGGCGCGTCCCGCGGTAAAAGTTGGAACAGAGGTGGCCGGCTGCAGTCCTTTCGGGTTCGAACGGCTGCAGAGGGTGGCAGACAGGGAGTGGCGGGCTGCCCCAGGGTGGCCAGACCTCCGGCAAGCAGATTTCGCCCGCGCGGACAGGTCCTCGCGGGCGCGGCGAATCCCCGGTTGCCCAGGTGGCCGGCAGGACAGGAGAATAAGATGATCCAGATGCAGTCGGTCCTCGATGTGGCCGACAACACCGGTGCACGGTCCGTGATGTGCATCAAGGTGCTCGGTGGCTCGAAGCGGCGCTACGCCGGCATCGGCGACGTGATCAAGGTCACCATCAAGGATGCAGCCCCGCGTGGTCGCGTGAAGAAGGGCGAGGTCTACAGCGCCGTCGTCGTGCGCACCGCCCACGGCGTGCGCCGCCAGGACGGTTCGCGCGTGCGTTTCGACGCGAATGCGGCCGTGCTTCTCAACGCCAAGCTCGAGCCGATCGGCACCCGTATCTTCGGACCCGTCACCCGCGAGCTGCGCACCGAGCGATTCATGAAGATCGTCTCGCTTGCGCCGGAAGTCATCTAGGACGTTCGGTCAGGAGACCCAGCGATGAACAAGATCAAGAAAGGCGACGACGTCATTGTGCTTACCGGCCGCGATCGCGGCAAGCGTGGCACGGTGCTCAAGGTGCTCGCAGAGCACGTGGTCGTCGAAGGCATCAACCGCGTCAAGAAGCACCAGAAGCCCAACCCGATGAAAGGCACTTCCGGCGGCATCGTCGAGAAGGAAATGCCGATCAACGCCTCGAACGTCGCGGTCTTCAATCCCGCCACGAAAAAGGCCGATCGCGTCGGTTTCCGCGTGCTGGAAGACGGCCGCAAGGTCCGGTTCTTCAAGTCCAACGGCGAACTGGTAAGCGCCTGATCCCGGGATCCGCCAGGCGCCTGCGCCCGGTGTGGTCCGTCCCCGAAGAGGTTTTGCGAAAAATGGCCCGGCTCAAAGAACACTACCGCGAGAAAGTCGTCCCCGACCTGACTGCCAAGTTCGGCTACAAGACGCAGATGCAGGTCCCGCGGATCCTCAAGATCACGCTGAACATGGGTGTCGGCGAAGCGGTCGCGGACAAGAAGGTCCTCGAGAACGCGATCGGCGACATGCAGAAGATCGCCGGCCAGAAGCCGGTCGCGACCAAGTCGCGCAAGTCGATCGCCGGGTTCAAGATCCGCGAAGGCTACCCGATCGGCTGCATGGTCACCCTTCGTGGCGAGCGGATGTATGAATTCCTGGACCGCCTCGTGTCCATCGCCATTCCGCGTATCCGCGATTTCCGCGGCATTTCCGGGAAGGCGTTCGACGGCCGCGGCAACTACAACATGGGCGTGCGCGAGCAGATCATCTTCCCCGAGATCGACTACGACAAGGTCGATGCAGTGCGCGGGATGAACATCACCATCACCACCACTGCACGCACCGACGAGGAAGGGCGCGCGCTGCTGGCTGCCTTCCAATTCCCGTTCCGGAACTGAGGACCAAGAGATGGCAAAGCAGTCCCTCATCAATCGCAACCAGAAGCGCATCGAGACGGTCGCGAAGTTCGCAGCGAAGCGCAAGGAACTGATGGCGCAGGCGCGCGACCCGCAACTGTCCGACGAAGACCGCATGGCCGCGCGCGAGAAGATCCAGCGCATGCCGCGCGATGCGTCGCCGGTGCGCGTGCGCAACCGGTGTTCGCTGACCGGGCGTCCGCGCGGCGTGTACAGCAAGTTCGGCCTCGGCCGCAACAAGCTTCGTGAAATCGCCATGCGCGGAGAAGTTCCGGGCGTGACCAAGGCAAGCTGGTAGGAGCTTTCGTATGAGCATGAGTGATCCGATCGCCGACATGCTGACGCGCATTCGCAACGCGCAGATGGCGGAGAAGACTTCTGTCGAGATGCCTTCGAGCAAGCTCAAGGTTTCGATTGCCAAGGTCCTCAAGGACGAAGGCTATATCGACGACTTTGCGGTCCGTCCGAACGACGGAAAGCCGGTGCTGGACATCGGCCTGCGTTACTACGCAGGCGAGCCGGTCATCGAAAAGATCGAGCGGGTGAGCCGGCCTGGGTTGCGCGTCTATCGCGGCACCCACGACCTGCCGCGCGTGATGAACAACCTCGGGGTTGCGATCGTGTCCACGTCCAAGGGCGTGATGACCGACCGCCAGGCGCGCCAGCACGGTATCGGCGGCGAAGTCCTGTGCGTTGTGCACTGACCCTGACAGAGCGGACGGAGTCGGCAAATGTCTCGAATCGGTAAGTCACCTGTCCCGGTGCCCGCTGGCGTGGAAGTCGCCATCGCGCCGGACTCGATCAGCATCAAGGGCCCGCTGGGCACCGCGCAGCAGGCGGTCACCGGAGGCGTCGCGGTGGAGAAGGAAGGCAACGAGCTCCGCATCAAGGTGCTCGACGCTACCACCCAGGCCGCGGCCATGTCCGGAACCCTTCGCGCGCTGGTCAGCAACATGGTCACCGGCGTCACCAAGGGCTTCGAGCGGAAGCTGCAACTGGTCGGCGTGGGCTACAGGGCGCAGGCACAGGGCGACAAGCTCAACCTGACCCTGGGCTTCTCCCACCCGGTCGTGCACCAGATGCCCAAGGGCATCACCGTCGCCACCCCCACCCAGACCGAGATCCTGATCAAGGGCATCGACAAGCAGGTGGTCGGGCAGGTCGCGGCAGAGGTGCGCAGCTATCGTCCGCCCGAGCCGTACAAGGGCAAGGGCGTGCGCTATTCCGACGAAGTCGTCGTGATCAAAGAAACGAAGAAGAAATAAGGCGAGGCCGACACCATGTTCGATCGCAAACTCTCCCGCCTGCGCAGGTCGAAGCAGACCCGCCGCAAGGTCGCGCTCTCGCGTGCGGTGCGCCTCGCGGTGCATCGTTCCAACAACCACATCTATGCACAGGTCATCGCCGCATCGGGCGACCGCGTGCTGGCGACGGCGTCCACGCTCGACGAGTCGATCCGCACGGCCACCCCGAAGACCGCGACCATCGCCGCGGCCAGCCTGGTGGGCAAGGCGATCGCCGAGAAGGCAAAGGTCCTGGGCATCGAGGCGGTCGCGTTCGACCGTTCCGGTTTCCGGTACCACGGCCGCGTGAAGGCAGTCGCCGAGGCCGCGCGCGAAGCCGGCCTGAAGTTCTGATCCGACGTCCATACCCGACGTCACTGAAACACTGACTCAAGACCAAGCGAGAGACTCGAATGGCGCAAAACAGCAACCGGCGCGATAACCGCCGGCAGGAAAAGCAGGACGATTCCGACGGCATGCGCGAGAAGATGATCGCGATCAACCGCGTGACCAAGGTGGTCAAGGGTGGTCGGATCCTCGGTTTTGCTGCACTCACGGTGGTCGGCGATGGCGACGGCGGCATCGGCATGGGCAAGGGCAAGGCGCGGGAAGTCCCGGTCGCCGTGCAGAAGGCCATGGACGAGGCGCGGCGCAAGCTGCTCAAGGTGAACCTCAAGAACGGCACGCTGCAGCATTCGGTGGTCGGTCGCCACGGCGCGTCGGTCGTGCTGATGCTGCCCGCGTCCGACGGTACCGGCATCATCGCCGGCGGCCCGATGCGCGCGATCTTCGAGGTGATGGGCGTCACCAACGTGCTCGCCAAGTGCCTCGGATCGACCAACCCCTACAACGTCGTGCGCGCCACCCTGAACGGGCTTGCGTCGATGAACACCCCGGCCGAGATCGCCGCCAAGCGCGGCAAGACGGTCGCCGAAGTCACCGGCGCCTGATAGAAACGAGAGTACTGCCATGTCGACGACAGCAAAGAAACTGAAGGTCACGCTGGTGAAGAGCGTGATCGGCACGCGCGAGTCGCATCGCGCCTGCGTGCGCGGGCTCGGCCTCAAGCACCGGCAACACACGGTGGAGGTCGAGGACACCCCGGCGGTGCGCGGGATGATCAACAAGGTGTCGTATCTTCTGAAGTGCGAGGGCTGAGACCATGCGCCTGAATGAATTGAGCCCGGGGATCGGGTCCAAGTCCGAACGCAAGCGCGTCGGCCGTGGCATCGGCAGCGGCACCGGCAAGACGGGTGGTCGTGGCCACAAGGGGCAGAAGTCCCGTTCGGGCGGCTTCCACAAGGTCGGCTTCGAGGGCGGCCAGATGCCGTTCCAGCGCCGGCTGCCCAAGCGCGGGTTCACCCCGCTGCAGCCGAACGCAGTGGCGCAGGTCCGCCTGGGCGACCTGGCCGGCCTGGACGTCGAAGTGATCGACTTTGCGGCACTGGTCGCGGCGAAGCTGGTGCCGTCCGCCGCCAAGCGCGCGAAGGTCTTCCTGTGCGGCAAGCTCGACAAGAAGATCTCTGTGTCGGGTCTTGGCGTGACCAAGGGCGCGAAAAGTGCGATCGAGGCACTGGGCGGCACGGTCACCCTGCCGGAACCCGAAGCCGCGGCTTCGGCGTAGGCGGGCAGTTCGAGTTCGACGGTTCCAAGGATGAATCGCCGGTGACGGCGATGTACAAGGGATAAACAGTGGCTACAGCATCGGCAGTCGGCGGCAGCAAGATGGGAGACCTGAAACGGCGTCTCCTGTTCGTGCTCGGCGCGCTGATCGTGTACCGGATCGGCACGCACGTGCCGGTTCCGGGCATCGATCCCGACCAGCTGGCGCAGCTGTTCAACCAGCAGCGCGGCGGCATCCTCGACATGTTCAACATGTTCTCGGGTGGCGCGTTGTCGCGATTCTCGATCTTCGCGCTCGGCATCATGCCGTACATCTCTGCCTCGATCATCATGCAGCTGATGACGGTGGTGTCGCCGCACCTCGAAGCGCTGAAGAAGGAAGGCGAGGCGGGCCGCCGCAAGATCACCCAGTACACGCGCTACGGCACGGCCGTGCTTGCGCTGTTCCAGGCGATGGGCATCTCGGTCGCGCTGCAGGCGCAGCCCGGCCTGGTGATCTCGCCCGGCACCATGTTCATGTTCGTCACCGTGGTCACGCTGGTCGCCGGCACGATGTTCCTCATGTGGCTGGGCGAGCAGATCACCGAGCGCGGCATCGGCAACGGCATCTCGCTGATCATCTTCGCCGGCATCGTCGCCGGCCTGCCCCAGGCGATCGGCGGCACGCTCGAGCTGGCGCGCACCGGTTCGTTCTCGATCGCCTTCGTGGTGATCCTGATGGTGCTGGCGGTCGGCCTCACCTGCTTCGTGGTGTTCGTCGAGCGTGGCCAGCGAAAGATCCTGGTCAACTACGCCAAGCGCCAGGTCGGGCGCAAGGTCTACGGCGGCCAGAGCTCGCACCTGCCGCTCAAGCTGAACATGGCTGGCGTGATCCCGCCGATCTTCGCTTCGTCGATCATCCTGTTCCCGGCGACGATCTCCGGCTGGTTCGGCGCGAGCGAAGGCATGAACTGGCTGAAAGACCTGTCGGGCATGCTGCATCCCGGGCAGCCGGTCTACGTCCTGCTGTACGCCTCCGCCATCATCTTCTTCTGCTTCTTCTACACCGCCCTGATGTACAACCCGAAGGAAACGGCGGACAACCTCAAGAAGAGCGGGGCGTTCGTGCCGGGCATCCGGCCGGGCGACCAGACCGCGAAGTACATCGGTGACATCACGACGCGGCTGACGCTGATCGGGGCCATCTACATCACCGTCGTCTGCCTGATCCCCGAATTCCTCATCGTCCGCTTCAACGTGCCGTTCTACTTCGGCGGTACCAGCCTGCTGATCATCGTGGTCGTGACCATGGATTTCATGCAGCAGGTGCAGGCGTACATGATGACCCACCAGTACGAGAGCCTCCTCAAGAAGGCCAACCTCAAGGGCGGTGGCGGGATGTTCCCGACCCGTCCGTAGCTGCCGCAAACCACCGTATTCCAAAGACAGGCGCTCCGACCGGATGGCGAAGGAAGAAACGATTCAGATGCAGGGCGAGGTCCTCGAGACCCTGCCCAACGCGACGTTCCGCGTGAAGCTCGAGAACGGGCACGTGGTGCTGTCGCACATCTCCGGAAAGATGCGGATGCACTACATCCGGATCCTCCCGGGCGACAAGGTGACGGTCGAGGTCAGTCCCTACGACCTGTCGCGCGCCCGGATCACCTTCCGCGCACGTTGAACCAGGCCGGGAATGGCTCCCGGCGGCAGCACCCAGGCAGCGCAGGTTTCCCAGATCAGAAGTCGGCCGCTGCGGCGGCCCAGAGTCCAGACAGCTTTATCCAGGGGTCATCATGAAAGTACAGGCTTCCGTAAAGAAGATTTGCCGCAAGTGCAAGGTCATCCGCCGCCACGGTGTGGTGCGTGTGATCTGCACCGATCCGCGGCACAAGCAGCGCCAGGGTTGAGCCGGGCGGCATCGGTTCGGTCCCTTCAAGCCCGTCCGGGGCACCAGCGGCATCCTTCCAGGTTGCCTGCAAGCCTTCCGGCGGATATAATCAGCGGTTTTTCGTTCTGAGCACAATCGCATGGCTCGTATTGCTGGCGTAAACATCCCGAACCATCAGCACGTGGTGGTCGCCCTGACCTCGATCTATGGCATCGGCCCTTCCCGGTCGAAAGCCATCTGCGAGGCGTCGGGCATCAAGACCACCACCAAGATGAAGGAACTCACCGACGCGGAAATGGACAAGCTCCGTGACCACGTCGGCAAGTTCACCGTCGAAGGCGACCTTCGCCGCGAGGTGAACATGAGCATCAAGCGGCTGATGGACCTCGGCTGCTACCGTGGCCTCCGGCACCGCCGCGGCCTGCCGGTTCGCGGACAGCGCACCCGCACCAACGCCCGTACCCGGAAGGGTCCGCGCAAGGCGATCCGGGCGACGTCCGGCAAGCCGGGTTAAAAGGATTCGATAGACATGGCTAAGACCGCAACGCGGACCCGCAAGAAGGTCAAGAAGAACATCGCCGAGGGTGTCGCGCACATCCACGCGTCGTTCAACAACACGATCGTCACCATCACCGACCGTCAGGGCAACGCCCTGTCGTGGGCGTCGACCGGCAGCTCGGGCTTCAAGGGCTCGCGCAAGAGCACGCCGTTCGCCGCGCAGATCGCCGCCGAACAGGCCGGCCGTGCCGCACAGGAGTGCGGCGTGAAGAACATCGAAGTCCGCATCAAGGGGCCGGGCCCGGGTCGCGAGTCCGCCGTGCGCGCGCTCAACGCCGTCGGCTTCAAGATCCTCAGCATCTCGGACGTGACGCCGGTGCCGCACAACGGGTGCCGCCCGCCCAAGCGCCGTCGCGTCTGACCAGGAGACACATACCGTGGCCCGCAATACCGATCCGAAATGCCGCCAGTGCCGTCGCGAAGGCGAAAAGCTCTTCCTCAAGGGCGAAAAGTGCTTCACCGACAAGTGCTCGATCGAGCGCCGCACGAATCCCCCTGGCCAGCACGGCCAGAAGAGCAACAACCGCATGTCCGACTATGCGCTCCAGCTGCGTGAAAAGCAGAAGGTTCGCCGGATCTACGGCATCCTCGAGCGCCAGTTCCGCCGCACGTATGCCGAAGCCGATCGCCGCAAGGGGATCACCGGCCAGAACCTGCTCGCCCTGCTCGAGTGCCGCCTGGACAACGTCGCGTTCCGCATGGGCTTCGGTGCCTCGCGCAGCGAAGCGCGCCAGGTCGTTCGCCACAACGGCGTGACGGTCAACGGCCGCCGGGTGAACATCCCCTCGTTCCAGGTCCGTCCCGGCGACGTGATCGCGCTGTCGGCAGGTGCGCGCGAGCAGCTGCGCGTCAAGGCGGCGATGGAGGCCGTCGAGCAGCGCGGCGTGCCCGAGTGGCTGTCGGTCGATGGCAAGGAAGGCAAGGGCGTCTTCAAGAGCGTGCCGTCCCGCACCGACCTGCCCAGCACGATCAACGAATCGCTGATCGTCGAGCTTTACTCGAAGTAATCGACCCGCGCGCGCGTGGGACTGGGCCCCGCCCGGTCCCGCGCGCGCTGCCGTACCCGCAGCACCGCAGCACCGCACCCCACAGCTCCAGTTCGCGGCGAAGACCCTGCGTGACCACGCAGGCATTCCCGTCGCCATCTTTCCCGGTCGAGAGGTCAATTCATGCAAAGCAGCTTCCTGAAGCCGCGCATCATCGATGTACAACCGGTGTCGGCCGTGCAGGCGAAGATCACGATGGAGCCGTTCGAGCGTGGTTATGGCCATACGCTCGGCCACGCGCTGCGCCGTGTCCT